>DATHJB010000127.1 GCA_035316325.1 Acidimicrobiales bacterium | reverse complement strand
AGGTGCGACAGGACGTCCGCGATCGTCCACTCGCTGGCGAACGACCCCCGCTCGAGCTCGTCGGGCTCCAACGGGACCACGAGGCTCTGCAGCCGGTCGTGGGACGAGCGGAGGACCGAGATGGCACGTCGAGCAGAAGAGGCGGGCACGGGTCCCCCAACCCCGGAACCCTGCCCGGTGTTCCCGGTGTTCCGACTCACTCGGCGGATAAGCACGTCAGCATGCGTTGCGGTGGTGTTGCTGGCTGGGAGGCCCCGCCCGTTGAGCAGGCGGGCGGCCGCCAAATTCCCACGCGTGGGCTGTACGAGGCCCTATCCGCGGGGCCTCTTACTCAGCGGAAGCGGTGGGATTCGAACCCACGGTGATCCGGAGACCACAACGGCTTTCGAGGCCGTCCCATTCGTCCGCTCTGGCACGCTTCCGTCGGGCGACGCTAGCAGTGTGCGGGAGGCCGTCCGGAACTCATACCACCACTCGGCGCGCGGGCTGGGAGGGCTCCTCGCGGCGGGGGGCGTAGGCCTTCCAGGCGGCCGTCAGGCGCCGGACCGTCTCCTCCAGCACCGTCGGCTCGGCGGTGAACGGGAAGCGGAAGTAGTCGCGGTGCTCCGACGTCGGTGACATCGATTCGCCCGGGATGATCTCGACGCCGTAGCGCAACGCCAGCTGGGCGAACGCCGCCGCCGACCCCGACGGCATGCGGATCCACAGCGAGGTGCCACCCCGCGGCCGGCTCCACGACCACTCGGACAGGTGTTCCGAGAGCAGGTCGCCGACGACGTCGAGGTTCCGCCGCAGCCGCAGCCGCTGCTCCTCGCGCAGCTCCGCGAGCTGCGGCACCAACCGCACCGCCACCGCCTGGTCGAGCAGGGGCGAGCCGAGGTCGCTCATGGCCTTCAGCTCGGCGATCCGCTCGATGAGGTGCACCGGCCCCCGCAGCCAGCCGATCCGCAGCCCGCCCCACGCCACCTTGCTCAGCGACCCGGCGGTGAGGATCGGGGCGTCGGGCGGGGCGAAGGCGGCGATGGGCGGCAGAAGGTCGTCGGGTTCGAGCGGGGCGTTCTCCAGGGCGTTGTCCTCGATGACGGGCACGCCTTCGGCGGTCGCCAGGTCGGCCAGACGGCGCCGGCGCCACTCGGCCATCAGGGCGCCGGTCGGGTTGTGGTACGACGGGATGACGTAGATGGCGCTCGGCTCCCGCCTGCGCACCTGCGCCACGATGGCGTCGACGTCGACCCCGTCGTCGTCGATGATCGGCGCGCAGGCGAGGCGGGCGCCCCGGGTGCGGAAGGCGTCGAGGGTGCCGGCGAAGCTGGGCGACTCGACCACCACGTCGTCGCCCGGACGCACGAACAGGGCGCCGGCCAGGTTGATCGCCTGCTGCGCCCCGGTCGTGACCACGATCTGGTCGGGCGACGTGGCGAGGCCCCGGGCGATGTACATCTCGGCGAGCGCCTCGCGCAGCGCCGGCAGCCCCGCGGGCGTGTAGCCGAGCTGCAGCAGCAGCTTGTCGCCATCCTCGGCGACGACGTCGTGCAGCGCCTCCCGCACCAGCGGGTGCGAGGGGGAGGCCGCGCAGGCGAGGGAGATCAGGTCGTCGCGGGCGTCGAGCAGCGAGCGGTAGACGGGGCTGAGCTGGTGGGTGACGTCGGCGGACCGGGTCGCCCGCCCCGCCGCGCACACCCGGGTGCCGCTGCCCTGCCGGCTCTCCAGCAGGCCCTCGGTCCGGAGGGCGTCGTAGGCGGCGACCACGGTCGACCGGCTGACGGCCAGTCGCAGGGCCAGCTCGCGCTCGGACGGGAGCCGCTCGTCGACGGGGAGGTAGCCGACGTCGACGGCGTGGCGGAGGGCGTCGGTGAGCTTGCGGTGCAACGGGCCCTGCCCCTCGGACCACGGACCCAGCAACGCCTCGATGTTGTTCACCCGGGAAGCCATACCAATGTTTCCTCCATTGGCCCTGGAACCAGATGCCAATCGGCCGCAGGGTGGCCCACATCCGGCCACCGACCCAGGCCAACTGGGAAATTGGCTTGACGCAAGTGGACCGAACGGATGCCAGGGGATCGTGATGTTCGAGGAGTACTGCCCAGCCCACGGATCACGGGTGCTGCTGTCGACCAGCCGCATCGAAGCCATCCACAACACGGCCGACGGCGTGGTCGTCGTGTGGCGTTGCTGGTGTGGCCACCTCGGCCGGACCGACCGTCGCGAGCACCACGCCGACCGTCCCTGCCCGTTGCCCCACGCCAGCTGAGCGGCGTCAGCGCCGCCGGGCGAAGAACCGGGTGAGCAGCCGCGACGCCTCGTCGGCCTGCACGCCCGCCACCACCTCGACCTGGTGGTTCAGCCGGGGGTCGGCGGCGACGTTGTAGAGCGACCCGCACGCCCCCGCCTTGGGGTCGGCCGCCCCGAACACCACCCGCTCCACCCGGGCCGCCACCAGCGCACCCGCGCACATCATGCACGGCTCCAGCGTGACGACCAGCGTCGTGCCGTCGAGCCGCCACGAGCCGGTCGCCTCGGCGGCGTCGCGCAGCGCCAGGATCTCGGCGTGCGCGGTGGGGTCGCCGGTCTGCTCCCGCTCGTTGTGGCGGCGGGCGATCACCTCGCCGTCACGCAACACCACCGCCCCGACCGGCACGTCGTCGTGCCCGCTCGCGGCCACCGCCTCGTCGAGCGCCACACCCATGGCTTTCTCCAGGTCCACGTGGGTGAACCTATCCAGCACAGCGGAGGAGGTGGGATTCGAACCCACGGTGAGTTGCCCCACACACGCTTTCCAAGCGTGCCGATTCGGCCGCTCTCGCACTCCTCCGAGAGCACCTGGTCGGTGCCCGGAACGGGGAAGGCTATCGTGTGCCCCCAGCCCGTGGTCGCAGGTGACGGCCGGGCCCTGTGCAACTGCAGCCCGTGAACCGAGTCAGGGCCGGGAGGCAGCAGCTCTCAGCGGAACCTGTGGTGTGCCGCAGATCGTCTGGCCGTCACCTTCGATCACGGGCTTTCACACGCCCGGGCGACGTTGCGGGCATCTGTAGCATCGGCCTGTGTCCGCTCCGAACTACCAGTCGTTGTACCGCCGCTACCGGCCCCAGCGCTTCGACCAGGTTCTGGGCCAGGACCACGTGACGAAGGCGCTGCGCAACGCCGTCCGTGAGGGGCGGGTCGGGCACGCCTACCTGTTCAGTGGTCCCCGCGGCACCGGCAAGACCTCGGCGGCCCGCATCCTGGCCAAGGTCCTCAACTGCGCCGACCCTCAGGACGGCGAGCCCTGCGGCAAGTGCGACAACTGCCTCGCCGTCGAGCGCGGCCAGCTCACCGACTGGTTCCTGGAGCAGGACGCGGCGTCGAAGTCGAAGGTCGACGACATGCGCGACCTGCTCGACCGGGTGCCGCTCGGCACGTCGGGCAACCGCAAGGTGATCATCCTCGACGAGGTCCACATGCTCAGCCAGGGCGCCGAGAACGCCCTGCTGAAGACCCTCGAGGAGCCGCCCGACCACGTGGTGTTCGTGCTGGCGACCACCGACCCGCAGAAGGTGCGGCCCACCATCCGCAGCCGCACGCAGCACTTCGGTTTCCACCTGCTGCCGCCCGACGTGCTCGAGCAGCACATCCGCCACGTCATCGCCGACGCCGACCTGGGCCTGGCCGACGACGCCGTCACGCACGTGCTGCGGGCGGGCGGAGGGTCGGCGCGCGACACGCTGTCCGCGCTGGACCAGGTGTCCGCGCTGGGCGAGGTCGTCAGCGACGGCGCGCCGGTCGACGCCATCCTCGAGGCCCTGGCCGCCCACGACGTGGGCGCCGTGCTGGTGGCGGTGGCGGAGGCGACGTCGACGGGGCGCGAGCCGCGGGCGCTGGGCGAGGCCGTCATCGTCCGCCTCCGGGATGCCTTCCTGGCCGTGCTGGGCGCCGGCGACGAGCAGCTGCAGGAGTCCGAGCGGGCGCGGGCCCGGGAGCTGGGCCAGCAGATCGGGGCGGCGGGGCTGACCCGGGCGCTCGAGGTTCTGGGCGAGGCGCTGATGGAGCTGTCGCGCAAGCCCGACCCGCGGGTGGTGGTGGAGGTGGCGCTGGTCCGCCTGGCCCGACCCGACGCCGACCGCAGCCTCGACGCCGTGCTGGAGCGCCTCGACCGCCTGGAGCGGGCGATCCAGTCGGGCACCGTCCCGCCTGCGCCGTCGGGAGCCGCCGCCGCAGAGCCGACCGCCACGGCGCCGACCGCCACGGCGCCGGCAACCCAGGCCGCCGTCCCGACGCCGCCTCCGGCCACCAACGGCCCGTCCGGCAGCGGCGGCCCGACGAGTGGCGGTGGCGGCCCGGCCAGCGCCGCCCGAGCTGCGTTGGCGGAGAAGCTGGCGTCCAAGGACAAGCCGGGACGCGCGGCGCCCAAGGCGGCGGCGCCGGCGACCGACACCACCACCGCACCACCCCCGACGGCGGCGACGAGCACCGAACCCACCGCCACGACACCGCCGCCGACCGCGGCCACCGACACCGAGCCCGCCGCCACCGCCGCGCCCGAGACCGCGGCGGCCAGCACGGGGACAGCCGCCACGGCAGCAGCCCCGACCCCGGCAGCCAGCACCGCGCCCGCCGCCACGACACCGCCCCCGACGGTGGCGACCGACACCGTCGCCACCGCTCCCGCCGCGGCCCCGGTGACCGCGGCCGCCGCACCCGACCCCGTGACGAACGGTGGGGGTGTCGACCTGGCGGGGTTGACGAAGATCTGGAGCGAGGTGCTGGCGGAGCTGCCGTTGCCGGTGCGGAGCAAGTGGCGGGGTGGCAGCTGGGTGACGCCGCTGACCAACCCGGCGCAGTTCGCCGTCCCCAACGCCTGGCACCAGAAGGCCTGCGACGAGGGTCGCCGCGACGTCGAGCAGGCGCTGGCCGCCCGACTCGGCGAGGGCATGACCGTGGAGGTCGTCCTCGAGGGCGGCGAGGCCGCAGCATCACCCGCCCCGGCCGGCGGCCAGGCACCCGCGCCCACGGCCCCACCCGAGGACGACGACGTCGAGTCGATCGACGTGTCCGAGCTCCGCGACGCCGACAACACCCCCGCCGGCGGCGTCGACCTCCTGCTCCGTGAGTTCGGCGGCGGTCAGCTGATCGAAGAGGACAACAACCCATGAGCGAGCCCGAGGCACCGAACCCGATGGACCTCCTGGCGTCCGCCCAGGAGGCGATGGCGGCGCAGGCCGAGGCGGCGGCGCGCACGGTCGAGGGCACCGCGGGCGGCGGGGTCGTCAAGGTGACGATGACCGGCGGCGGCGAGGTCACCGGCATCACGCTGTCGCCCCAGGTGGTCGACCCGACCGACGTCGAGATGCTGCAGGACCTCATCCTGGCGGCGCTCCGCGACGCCGGCGCCAAGGTCGTCGAGCTGCAGCGCGAGGCGCTGGGCAGCCTCGGCCAGATCGACCTCGGCTCCGCCTTCGACCAGTTCTTCGGCGGCAGCGGCGGCGGGGACGCGGGCACCGACCCGGCAGCGCCCTAGTGGCCGTCTACGCCGCTCCCGTCCAGGAACTGATCGACGAGCTCGGCCGCCTCCCCGGCGTCGGGCCCAAGTCGGCCCAGCGCATCGCCTTCTACCTGCTCAAGGTGCCCAAGGACGACGCCCTCCGGCTGGCCCGGTCGATCGCCGAGGTGAAGGACAAGGTGCGCTTCTGCGCCGTGTGCTTCAACGTGTCGGAGGACGAGCACTGCACCATCTGCGGCGACAACCGCCGCGACACCAGCGTCGTCTGCGTGGTCGAGGAGCCCCGTGACCTGGTGGCGGTGGAGAAGACCGGCGAGTTCAAGGGCCGCTACCACGTGCTGCAGGGGGCGATCAGCCCGATCGAGGGCGTCGGCCCCGACCAGCTGCGCATCCGGGAGCTGCTGGAGCGCATCGGAGCGGAGGGCATCGACGAGGTGATCCTCTGCACCAACCCGAACCTCGAGGGCGAGGCGACGGCCCTCTACCTGGGCCGACTGCTCAAGCCGCTCGGCCTCACGGTCACCCGGATCGCCAGCGGCCTCCCCGTCGGCGGCGACCTGGAGTACGCCGACGAGCTCACCCTCGGCCGCGCCCTCGAAGGCCGCCGCGTGGTCCCCGACTGACTGACCCCCGAAATTGCGTGGCTGGTGGCCGTACAGCGACCGCGAGCCACGCAGTTTGCCGGTAGTCGCGCCCCGACTCAGGTGGGCGCCAGCTGGGTCCGCAGCGCCGCCAGCATCTCGGCCCGGGTGGTGGCGCCGAGCTTCTGGCGGATCTTGGCCACGTGGTGCTCGACCGTCTTCGGGGAGATGTACAGCTGGGCGCCGATCTCCTTGTAGGTCAGGCCGTCGACGATGTACTGCGACACCATCTGCTCCCGCTCCGACAGCACACTGGCCGTCGACGGCGACTCGTCGGCCTCGGCGGACGGCAGCGCCGCCTTCAGGTCGCGGGCCTGCTCCAGCAGCGACCGGGTCACCGAGGGGTCCGAGGAGCGGATCGCCGCCTGACCCGTCAACCGTGACGCCTCCCACGTGAGCCCCAGCGCCTGCAGCCCCTTCGACACATCGGCGACCCGGGCCGGCTCGACGGTGCCCCCGAGGATCGCCACCCACGCCCGGGCGGCGTCGGCCAGACCCCGCAGGCGGGGGTTCACCGGCGTCACCGCCTCGACCTCGGCGGCGCGGCGGACGGCGGCCTCGCGGTCGTCGGTCGCCAGCGCCACCTGCAACCCGATCCAGCGCAGCGGCAGCACCCACAGGGGCGGCTCGCCCAGCGAGCGCAGGACGTCACCCAGCTCACGGGCCTTGGCGCCCACCCGGTCCCACAGGCCGAGGCGGCTGGCGGCGATGGTCAGCTCGCCGATGGCGTCGAGCGACAGCAGGTCGGCGGGATGCCGCAGCAGCACGCCCTCGGCGCCGCGCCAGGCCTCGCCGAGCCGGGCCAGGTCGCCGGAGCGGCGGGCCAGGCCGGCGTCGATGGCGGACGCCAGCAGCAGCTCGCGGGGCGCCAGCGGCTGGTTGCGGGTGTCGTCGAGCGCCTGCTGCGCCGCCGCCCAGCGGCCGTTGCGCATGGCCACCCAGCCGGCCAGCAGCCGGTGACGGTGGCGCAGCGCCCCGCCGCCCACGTCACGCTCGATCGCCCGGGCCAGCAGGTGCTCGGCGGCGGACAGCTCGCTGAGCGCCACGGCCACGGTCGCCCCGATGGCGTGGGGCGTGTCGGGCAGCACCAGCCGGGTGTGGCACGACTCCAGCAGCTCGGCGGCCTCCAGGAACGGCGTGAGCGCCGCCCCGGCACCGGCGTCGGCGCCCAGCGAGGCCGCCAGGCCCCGGCTGCACAGCACCATCGCCTCCAGCTCCAGCGACGACCCGGAGGGCAGCTCGGCGACGACCGGCGTGCGGCCGGCGACGATGCCCGCCACCGCGCCCAGGACCTCGGCCGCGTCGGCGCGGGGACCGTCGCCCCGGGCCAGCTCGGTGTAGACGTCGGCGGCCCGTCGCCAGAAGCCCCGGGCCGGCAGCAGAGCCGCCACCACCGTCAGGGCCCGGTCGCGGTCGGCGCAGGTCGGATCGCTGACGGCGGCGTCGGCCAGGCGCAGCGCCACCGCGGCGTCGCCGTCGAGGGCCGCGGCCTCGGCGCGGCGGGCTGCGACCAACGGTGCGGGGGCGCCCACGGCCACCGCCCGGTCGAACCAGGCCCGGGCCAGCTCCGGGGCATCGCCCACGGCGGCGTCACCGGCCGCGATGTAGGCCTCGGCAGCGTTCTGGCCCTGGGCGTTGGCCGCCGCCAGGTGCTCGGCGGCCTGGCTGGGCGGGGCGCCCCGCTCGGTCAACGCGGCCGCCAGCAGGGCGTGGAAGCGGCGGCGTTCGGCGACCGGCGTCAGCTCGTTGACGGCGGAGGCGACCACCGGCACCACGTCGTCGCGGGCCGACACGACCAGGCCGGCGGCCCGCAACACGTCGACGGCGTCGCCCAGCTCGTCGCCCGCCAGGCCCGTGACCGTGCCGAGGAGGTCGTCGTCGAGATCGGCGCCGGCGCTCAACGCCGCCAGCACCGTGCGGGCGGTCGGCGGCAGCTGGTCGACCTCGGCGCGCACGGCCTCGATCACCGCGGCGTCCAGGGTCGAGGCCCCGGCGGCGGCCGACGTCGACGCCGACCACGCCAGCACCAGGTGGTCGACGAACGCCTGCACGCCGGCGGACTGCTCGTGGAGCGCCTCCACCAGCGCCGGATCGACGGCCGTGCCCAGCACGAGCGCCGCCCGCTCGCCGACGTCGGCCTCGTCGAGCAGCCCCAGCCACAGCAGCGGGCGGTTCCGGGACAGCGCCGCGTCGAGCGCGGCCAGCGGCGCGTCACCCGGCGCCGGTCGGTGCGCCACCACGACGGTGAGGCCGTGGTCGTCGGCCCGCTCGGCGATCCCGACCACCACGCGCAGCGACCCCGGGTCGAGCCACTGCGCCTCGTCGACCACCAGCGCCGAGTCACTCTCGGTGAGCCGGTCGAGGAGCGCCTCCCGGCAGCTGCGCTCGGTCTGCACGGCCGGCAGCGACGACAACCCGCCGAGCACGTCGGCGACGGCACCCAGCGTCTCGTCGCGCTCCAACCGCCGACCGGTCACACGCAGGACCTGACGACCGACCTTGCGCAGTCGCTCGGCGGTCTCGGTCAGCACCTCGCCGCTGCCGCTCCCGCCCGCGCCGACGATGCCGACCTGCACAGCCGACGATTCGCCCGGCAGCGCGTCGGCCACGAGGCGCGCGATGCGCGAAGGGAGACGTGCGTCGGCCCGGACCGCCATGGCTTACGGATGGTAGCGGTCCGGCGGCTGTCGCCCGGAGTTGTGGCCTGGGACAGCGCGAATTGCACCCCTCCGCGTGTGAATCGGGCGGGCGGCCGGGGCTAAGTTGCGCATGCTTGTGTGCCGGGGTCCACAGCGTGACGGACAGCCACCGTCGACCCCGGCCTGGGGGGAAGAAACGACGGGAGCGCCCGTCCGGGCGCGCCGAAGCCGAACCAACGGCCACGACCGAAGGACAGGACTCGTGACTATCACCACCACAAACTGGCGCGCCGGCCTCGCCGCGCTGCTCGCCACCGGCGTGCTGCTGCTGGGGGCATGCAGCGACGGCGACGACGACGCCACCGACGACGAGGGCACCGAGGACCAGGCCGACGACAACGCCGCGGCCGACTCGACCGACGACGGGGCCGACTCGGGCGAGATCCCCACACCCAGCGTCGACCCCGACGCACCGGCCGCCGACAGTGACTTCTGCCAGGGGGCGATCGCCGCGATGACGGCGTCGGCCAACCCCGCAACGGCCGATGACGACGGCGGGTACGCCGCCGCCGAGGCACTCGAGGCGCCCGACGAGATCGCCGAGGCGTGGAGCAACATCCTCGCCGTGCTGCGCGGGCTGCGGGATCTCGACACCTCCGACCCCGCGGCGGCGCAGCAGGCCACGGAGGCCTTCAACGAGATCCAGGACGACCAGGCCGCGGTCATGGAGTACCTGCAGAACGACTGTGGGATCAGCGGCGGCTCGGAGTCGCCCGACCCGACGACGGGCGGGTGACCGGCACCCCGGCGAGCGGACGCACATGAACGTGCTCTGAGTGAGATCGACCTCGGCGATTGGTGGGATCGCCGAGGTGGGCGGGCGGATGCCCTGGCCGTCGACGACGGCCTCGAATCACGAAGGAAGCGAGTCAGCAATGCTACGAAACACCATGACCGCGCTCGCGCTGGCGGGCGTGCTGGTCGCCGGCGCGTGCGGCGGCAACGACAATGCGGCGGAGGCGAAGTCGGATGCTCCGGCGGAGTCGTCCTCGGAGTCCGGGGCCTCGGCCTCGGACGCCTCGACCGGTGCCGCCTTCTGCGACAACGCCGAAGCCCTGTACGCGGAGCTCACCGCGGCCGGGTCGACCGACCCCACCAGCCCGAAGGTGCAGGAGGTCTTCGCCGAGGCGAGGGCGCTCGAGGCCCCGGCGGAGATCGCCGCCGACTGGACGGCGATCCTCGACACGCTCGTCGCCCCCGTCGTCAACGGCGAGATCGACGTGAACGACCCCGCCGGCACGGCGACGCTCACCGAGCAGGCCGCCACCCTCGGCGACGCCCTCCAGCGCACCGGCGCCTACTTCGAGACGGAGTGCGGCTTCACCCAACCCTGACCCACCCATCGCTCCCGGGACCGCCTCACGACTTCGGGTCGGAGGCCGGTTCCGGGGGCGAGGCCGGGGTTCGGAGGAGCAGCACGGTGCCGGTGAGGGCGGACACGGCGGAGGCGGCGAGCACGCCGAGGGCGGCCTGGTTGCGCTGGGTGGCGGCATCGAAGGCGAGGCCGCTGACGAACAGCGACACCGTGAAGCCGATGCCGGCGAGGGCGCCGATCCCCCACACGTGCCGCCAACCGAGGCCGTCGGGTAGGCGGCCAAGTCCGAGGCGGACCGTCAGCAGCGTCGCGGCCACGATGCCGAGCGGCTTGCCGACCACGAGCCCGACGACCACGCCCGTCGTGAGCGCGGAGCCCGCGGCGTCGCCCAGCGCGTCCCACGACAGCGGGATGCCGGCGTTGGCCAGGGCGAAGATCGGGACGATCAGGTAGCTGCTCCACGGGTGCAGGGCGTCGCCCAGTCGCTCGGCGACCGAGACCGACTCCCGCAGCTCGAACGACACCTCCCGCACCTCGTCGGCGGAGACCTCCGTGTCGGCCGAGAGGCGGTCGGCGATCTGGTCGGCCTGGAACGCCGGCAGCAGGGGTCGGGCCGGTGTGACCAGGCCCAGGGCGACGCCGGCGATCGTGGCGTGCACGCCCGACTGGAACGTGAACCACCAGACCAGCACGCCGGCCACCAGGTAGAGGGGCGGGTACCAGACCCGCAGCCGCCGCATCTGGGTGACCACGACCAGGCCCACGATCGCCGCCGCCAGCCAGCCGAGGGCCAGCTCGTCGGTGTAGAAGACGGCGATCACGAGGATGGCGCCGATGTCGTCGACGATGGCCAGCGCCAAGAGCAGCAGCTTCGCCGGTGCCGGGACGCGGTCGCCGAGCAGCGCCAGCACCCCGACGGCGAAGGCGATGTCGGTCGCCATGGGGATGCCCCAGCCGTCGCGGCCGGCGCCGTCGCCACCGGCGTTGACGGCCAGGAAGATCGTGGCCGGCACCACCATCCCGCCGAGGGCGGCGAAGGCCGGCAGCATGGCGTCGCGCGGCTCGCTCAGGTCGCCGGTGACCAGCTCACGCTTGATCTCCAGGCCGACGACGAAGAAGAACACCGCCATCAGGCCGTCGTTCACCCAGTGCTGCAGGTTCTCGGCCACCTCGGCGGAGCCGATCCGCACCACGGCCTCGGTCGACCACAGGTCGACGTACGAGCTCTGCCACGGCGAGTTGGCCCACACGAGGGCGACGACGGTGGCGCCCAGCAGCAGGATGCCGCCGGCCGCCTCGACGTGGAGGAAGCGGGCGAGCGGCTGCGCGACGAGACGGGCGATCGGGCGGTCGCTGTCGATCCACGTCGGCTTGTCCGTCACCTCGACAGTCGACCCGATGGCCTACTCGAAGACGCGGATGCGGCCCTCGGAGGCTTCGAGCACGGCGCGGGCGGCGCGGTGGAGCTGCGCGTGGAGCATGCGGAAGCGCTCGACCTCGGGGTCGGCGGCATCGGCGTCGGCCGGGGCGACGTCGTTCTCGTCGACCAGCTTGCCGACCTCGAGCGCCGCCAGTTCGGCGTCCCAGTCGGTGGTCTCGGCCTGGACCCGCAGGCGCGACGACGGGGCCTGGATCAGCGCCCGGTCGAGGTCCTGCACGATGGTGACGACCACGTCGGTGGTGGTGCGCACCCCCGGGGTCGACAGCAGGTGGAGCGCCTGGAGCTTGCGCATGGCGAGGGCGGCGACCATCAGCGGGTCGCCCAGCTCGCCGACCGCCGAGTCGATGCCGGAGAGGTCGAGCGACACGACGTCGGGCACGGCGAACCACTCGCGCAGGCGGGCGAACAGCTCGGCGGTCACGTCGTGGAGCGCCAGCATCGCGTCGGGCTTGGGGAGGACGTCCTCCTCCTCGTCGCTCACGGGAGCCAGCTCCGTCGAGCGCTCGGGCGTCGCGCCGTGAAGCTCTCCGTCGCCGTCGTGACGCCTCGATCAACCACCGGGAACACTGCCGGCACGGTAGACGGTGAGGCGCACGGTGGTCCCATTCGTGGCCTGCTCGAAGACCAGCTCGTCGGCGAGGGTGCGCATCAGCGGGATGCCGAGGCCGCTCTCGTGGCGCAGGCGCAGCGGGTCGGTCGCTTCGGGGAGGCCGGCGAGGTCGGCCGGGTCGAAGCCACCGCCGCGGTCGGCGACCTCGACGGTCACGGTGCCGTCGTCCAGCTCGCAGCGCACGACCACGGGCTCGTCGGTCCACGCCGACTGGTGGGCCTCGATGGCGTTCGAACAGGCCTCGGTGACCGCCAGCTTGAGGTCGTCGAGACGGGCGCCGCCCAGGTTGGGGGCGAGGGAGCTGACCGCCGCGTCGACCACGAGACGGACCAGCGAGAGGTAAGCCGGCCGGGCTGGGATCTCCAGCTCGACGACGGCCACGACATCACGCCCTGACGGCGGCGTCGAGCGAAGCGAACAGCGGGAACGCCTTGTCGAGTGCGGTGATCTCGAACAGGCGGCGGATGCGGGCCTGGGTGCAGACCAGGCGCAGGTCGCCGCCGTTCGTGCGCGCCCGCTTGAGGGCGCTGATGATGGCGCCGAGCCCCGTGGAGTCGAGGAAGTCGAGCCCTTCGAGGTCGAGGACCAGCAGGTGCGAACCTTGCGAGACGAGCTGGATGAGCTGCTCCCGCAGGTTGGGCGCGCTGGCCACGTCCAACTCACCAAAGAGGCTGACGACGGTCCAACCGTCGAGCGACGAGACATCGGCACGGAGCTGCATGGCGCCGGTGACGTTACTGCTTCTGGGCGCACGAATCGTTGGACCGTCTTCCGGCCGTCGTGCTGGCGTCGTGCGGGCGTCCTCTAACTCCTCCTCGCAACTTTCCCTACAGCTCTGAAATTCCAGCGGCGTAACATGACGGCCGTGTCGGCGGTCGAGGTCACCCAGGCGACGGACACGCCGCCCCAGCTCGGGCTGGCCGACGCGCCGTCGCTGGTGTTCTCCCGCACGCTGCCGGCCCGTCGACCGCGGTTCGGCGAGCTGAGCCGGCCGCTGTCGCCCGACGTCGCAGAGCGCATCGACGTGCCCGGCCTGTGGACGCATCAGGCGCAGGCGATCGACCTGCTGCGGGCGGGCCGCTCGGTGGTGGTGGCGACCGGGACGGCATCGGGCAAGTCGCTCTGCTACCAGGTGCCGATCGCCGAGGCCGCGCAGACCCCGGTCCGGCCGGGCACCTCGCTGCTGGTGTTCCCCACCAAGGCCCTGGCCCACGACCAGCTGCGGGCGCTGACGCAGCGGGGGTTCCCGGGCGTGCTGGCCGGCGCCTACGACGGCGACGCCTGCAACGAGGAGCGGACGTGGATCCGCAAGCAGGCCACGGTGGTGCTCACCAACCCCGAGATGCTGCACAGCGGGATGCTCCCGCACCACGACCGGTGGGCCGCGTTCCTGAGCCGGCTGCGCTACGTGGTGGTCGACGAGCTGCACATCTTCCGGGGGATCTTCGGGAGCCACGTGGCCCACGTGCTGCGACGGCTGCGACGGCTGGCCCGCCACTACGGCGCCGACCCGACGTTCGTGTGCTGCTCGGCCACCATCGGCGAGCCCGCCCGGCTGGCGGGCGCCCTCTGCGGGGTGCCGCTGGAGACGATCGTCGACGACGGATCGCCCCAGGCCGAGAAGCTGGTGGCCATCTGGAACCCCCAGAACGCCTCGGCCGGTGCGAGCCGTCGCCATCCGTCGAGCCACGACGCCACCGCCGCCGTGATGTCGGAGCTGGTGCGCTCGGGCCAGCGCACCATCGCCTTCTGCCGCAGCCGGCGGGCCACGGAGCTGGTGGCCGCCGACGTGCGGCGTCGCCTGCCCCGTGAGTCGCGTGACCGCGTGAAGCCCTACCGCGGCGGCTTCCTGGCCGACCAGCGCCGCGAGGTGGAGGAGGAGCTGTTCTCCGGGCGGCTCGACGGCGTGGTGGCCACCAGTGCCCTGGAGCTCGGCATCGACGTGGCCGGCCTCGACGCCGTGGTGCTCGACGGCTTCCCCGGCACCGTGGCGTCGTTCTGGCAGCAGGCCGGGCGGGCGGGGCGCGACAACCAGCGGGCCTCGGCCGCGGTGCTCGTGGCCGGCGACGACCAGCTCGACCAGTGGTTCGCCTCCCATCCGGCCGAGCTGCTCACCCGGCCGCCCGAACCGGCCATCGTCAACCTCGAGAACCCGATCGTCGCCGACGTCCACCTCCGCTGCGCCGCCCACGAGCTGCCGCTGACCCTCGAGGACGAGCGCTACTGGCCCGGGCTGCTCGACGAGTCGGTGCGGCGGCTGGTGCTCGACGACCAGGTGGTGGTGCGGCGCCGCTCCCGGGGGCGGGGGCCGCAGGCCCTCTACGCCGCCCGGGGCTGGCCCGCCCACGGCGTGAGCCTGCGGGCCAGCGGCCACGAGATCCGCATCCGGACCGAGGACGACGACCCGGTCGGCACCGTCAACCGCGAGCGGGCCTGCGAGCAGGTGCACCCGGGTGCGATCTACCTCCACGCCGGGCGCACCTGGCGGGTGGTCGATCTCGACCTCGACGAGCGGCAGGCCGTCGTCGTGCCCGACGACGGGTCGACCTACACGGTGGCCCGCACCGCCGTCGCCGTGCGGGTGCTCGGCTGCGACGACCGGCGCTTCGTGGGCGACGCCGGGGGCGGGCCCCGCCTCGAGGTGGGCCTGGGCTGGGTGGAGGTCCACTCGCAGGTGACCGGCTACCAGCGCAAGCAGGTGGGCTCGGGGGCGGTGGTCGGGTCGGAGAAGCTCGACCTGCCGGCTTCGACCCTGCGGACCCGGGCCTTCTGGTACATCGTGGGCGACGAGCTGATCTCGCGGGCGTCGGTCGCCCCGGCCGCCGTGCCGGGGGCGCTGCACGCCGCCGAGCACGCCGGCATCGGGGTGCTGCCGCTGTTCGCCATCTGCGACCGCTGGGACGTCGGCGGCGTGTCGACCGCCCACCAGGCGGACCTGGGCAGCGCCGCCATCGTGATCTACGACGGCTACGAGGGCGGCGCCGGCGTGGCCGACCTCGGCTACGAGGCCGCCGACCGCCACATCGCCACCACCCACGACGTGATCACGGCCTGCCCGTGCACCCAGGGCTGCCCGTCGTGCGTGCAGTCGCCCAAGTGTGGCAACGGCAACGACCCACTCGACAAGGCGGCCGCCGCGTCGCTCCTGGCGGTGGCCCTCGGCCGCTGACCTGGTGCCGTCGGTGGCGGCAGCGGTCATCGTTCGACTCGCATGGTCGCCTCGGCCCGGAGCTTCCGGTCGTCGATGATCGTCCGCAGCAGCGGGATGCGGTTGACGGCGAGGTAGGTGACCACGACGGTCACCCGGCTGCCCGGCCCGCCCCGGTTGCGGGTCTCGACGCGGAGACGGGCGGCGTCGAGCGGGCCCGCGGCCTCGGCGGCCCGTTCGGCGGCCCGTGGGTCGGGGTCGACGGCGGCGGCTCGCACGCCCTCCCGGGCGGCATGGGCGACCAGGACCTGGTCGCGGGCCAGCAGGCCGAGATGGACGAGCCCGACCAGGGTGACCACGAGGACGGGGAGCACCAGGGCGAACTCGACGGTCGACTGGCCGCGGTCGGGGCCGGAAGGCATCAGATCGCTCCCGTCAGGCTGTCGAGGACCCGGTCGAACAGGTCGGTCAGGGCGCCGGTCTCCCGGGCCCACACGATGAGGGCGAGCGCCAGGGTGCCGGCGACCAGCAGGACGAGGCCGTACTCCGTGGTGGCTTGACCTCGGTCGTCGGTGCGGGCGTGGGCGGGGGTCGTGGTCATGGGATTTCCTCCTGGGGTTGGGTTGGTCAGAGGCGGAGCGAGGAGAACGAGCCGGCCATCAGCGGGACGATGGCCAGCAGCAGGAAGGCCGGCAGCGTGGTCAGGACGAGGGGGAAGAGCAGGAGGACCGGCAGCCGCCGCGCCGACTCCTCGGAGTGGCGTCGGCGGCGCAGCCGGCTCTCGACGGCCAGCCGGTCGAGGGCCGGGCCGAGCGGGGTGCCGTAGCGGTCGTGGTCGACCAGGGCGTCGACGAAGCTGCGCAGCGTGGTGCCGCACATGGCTGTGAGGTGCGGCAAGACCTCGGCGGTCGCGGCACCTCGGTCGAGCTGCGTCGCGGCCTCGTGGATGGCCCGGCCGACCGGCCCACCCGGCCGATCACGGATGGCGGCCAGCGCCCGCCCCACGGGCAGCCCGGCCAGGGTCGTCAGCCGCAGCAGATCGACGACATCCGGCAACTGCTCGACCACGTCGGCGTCCCGCCGCGCCCGGGTCCGCCGCCCCCGCAACGCAAACCCACGACCGATCCCCACCAGCCGCCCCACGGGAACCACGTGCCGCGCGCCAACCCGCCACACCACCCGGTCGACGACACCCCCGAGCAGCAACCCCCACATCCCCCCGAGCAACACCACCCCCGACAGGTCCGTCATCGGATGGCGGCCTTCGTGAGGCGGGTCATCCAGAGGGCGCCGGCAAGGTCGAGGGTGAGGCCGACGGTGAGGCAGAGCCAGCCGGCCGAGGAACCGACGAGGAAGTCGGCGATGGCGGGGTCGGAGGTGCTGAGGAGCACCGCGAAGGCGACCGGGGAGATCGAGAGGACCACGGCGCTGGCCCGGGCCTGGGTGGCCAGGGAACGACGCTCACCGGCGAGCTCCAGGCGCTCCCGCAGCGTCGCCGCCACGCCGTCGAGGGCTCGGGCCGGGGCGACACCCACGGTGGCGGCAAGGACGAGCGCCGTCGCCACCAGGCGGGTGCTCCGCTCGGCGTGGGCGGCGGCCCACTCGTCGACGACCTCGGCCAGCGGGCGGCCGCGGCTGGTCGCCTGCGCCATGGCGCCGAGCTCCCGGCCGAGCGGCGCCTCCACCGTCCGGGCCGCCTCGGCGAGCGCCTGGGTCACCGACGAGCCCGTCCGCAGAGCGCCCGCCATCCGCTCCAGCGACTCGGGCAGCTGGAGCTGCCGAGCGGTCCGCAGCACCGCCTGACGTCGCCGCCACCACCACACGAGGCACACCACCAGGGCCACCGCCAGCAAGGGCGAGACCAGCAGCCCGACGGCTACCGACCCCACGGCGATCCCCGCCGCCGCGCCCGACGAGACCGGCAGCCGCCATGCCGCCTCGGTCGGCGCCTCGGCGACGAGGCCGGCGACTCGACGGCGGGCCCGGCGACGGGTGAGCGGAAGCGAGGTCATGGTGTCGGCTCGACGTGGCGGGGTGGGCGGGAAGGGGTGGCGATCACGTGGTCGGACAGTGAGAGGGGTCGGGTGCGGACCGGGGACTCGGGGTCGGGGGTGACCTCGTCGATGGAGACGACGTGGCGGGAGCCGTCGGGGCGGCGGGCGACGTGGACGACCAGGTCGAGGGCGCTGGACAGCTGCTCGCGGATCGCCGGCAGCGGGAGGTCGAGGCCGCCCATCAGGCTCATGGTCTCCAGCCGCCGCAGCGCGTCGACCGGACTGTTGGCGTGGCACGTCGACAGCGAGCCGTCGTGGCCCGTGTTGAGCGCCTGCAGGAGGTCGACGGCCTCGCCGCCACGGACCTCGCCGACGACCAGACGGTCGGGGCGCATCCGCAACGCCGCCCGCAGCAGGTCGCGCACGGCGACCGCGGGCAGGCCGTCGGGCGTGGCCGGCCGGGCCTCCAGCCGCACCACCTGGTCGCCCGGCAGCCGCAGCTCGGCCGCGTCCTCGACGGTGACGACCCGCTCGCCCGCCGGCAGGTGCTGGCACAGGGCGTTGAGCAACGTGGTCTTGCCGGCGCCCGTGCCGCCGCACACCACCAGGTTCCACCCGCCTACCACCGCGTCGACCAGCAACGACTCCACCGACGGGCCGCAGAACCGGGACAGGGGCAGCGCAGAGACGGCGAAGCGCCGGATGGTGACGTAGGGCCCGTCGACCGCCAACGGCGGCAGCACCACGTGCACCCGGGAGCCGTCGGGCAGCCGGGCGTCGACGATGGGCGTGGAGCGGTCGGCCCGGAGCCCGAGCCGCGACACCACCCGTTCGACCAGCAGGTCGATCGCCGCGGCGTCGAGCGCGATCCCGGTGCGCACCAGCCGCCCCGCCCGCTCGACCCACACCCAGCCGGGCCCGTTGACGAGCACGTCGGTGATCGCCGGGTCGGCCAGCAGCGGCTCGATCGGCCCGGCGCCGAGCATCCGGGCCCGCATCCGGGCCACGACGCCGGCCACCGAGGCGGCGTCGAGCAGCGGATCCTCGAGGCGCACGAGCTCCGTGAGCACTGCGTCGTCGAGCGGCCCGTCGCCCTCGGCGGCGAGCAGCCGCCGGTGCACCCGTTCGTCGAGCGCCGCGGCCCCGCCCGCCAGATCAGGCCGCATCGCGCAACCCCCTCGCCAGCGTCCGCGGCAGCCGCGCCACGTGGAGCAGCCCGGCGTCGACCGCCCGCGCCACCCGGGGATCGGTCTCCAGCTCGGCCACCACCGGCGCGCCCACGACGCGCTCGACGTCGCTGCGCCCCAGCACCCGCCCCGGTTCGCGCACCACCACGACACCGGTGGGCCGGGGCGTGATGCGCAACAGCCGCTGCAGCGCCACGAAGCACGGCCGGATGACGAGCAGCGACGACGCCGCGGCCAGCGCCACGACGTCGCCCGCCGCACCCCCGCCCGCCACCGTGCCGCAGTCGACCACCACCGGCCGCGTGCCCTGCTCGAGCAGCGTCGCCAGCACGCCGGCCCGACCCGGCTCGAGACGGCCGCCACCCCGGGGCAGCACCGACAGCCCGGCCGCAGCCGGCACCTCCAGGCGCACCAGGGCGTCGGCCGGCACCGACTCGCCGGCTGCCAACCAGCCCGCCAGCCCTGCCGACTCGACCTCCGCGAGCCCCAGCACCGCCGGGACGTCGCCTGCCAGATCGGCCAGGACGACACCGGCCGGGTCACGCGCCGCCAGCAGCAGCGCCAACGAGGTAGCGACCACGGTGGTGCCGACACCACCCTTGGCCGACCAACACGAGATGAGCAACGTCAGACCTCCACACGACGAAGGGAACTACTGAGGCCTGACGCGACCTGTGCGATGTGCTCCGCAGAAGGCGGGAGCACCGTGCGTCGTGCGAGTCGCCGGAATCGGCGAGCAGCTAGAAGATACCGAGATGCATCGGGGACATCAAGAGGTATCCCGCGCCTTTCGCCCCGAGTCCCCCCATGCCAACCACCCCGCCGCCGCCCCTAGTGGCGTCAGGGCGTCCAAGGCCGCCTGACCCGACACCACTAGGGTCACCCCGGTGGAGGCGGCCTTCTTCGACCTCGACAAGACGGTCATCGCCAAGGCGTCGATGGTCGCCTTCAGCGGCCCGCTGCACCAGGCGGGTCTTCTGCCCCGCCGTCTGATGCTCCGCGCCGCCTGGGGCCAGCTGGTCTACGCCCAGTTCGGGGCCTCGCCCGAGAAGCTGGCCAAGCTGCGCGACTCGGTGCTGCGCCTCACCCGCGGTTGGGACCACTCGGAGATCAGCGCCATCGTCCGGGAGACGCTGGAGCAGGTCGTCGAGCCCATCGTGTTCGACGAGGCGCTGGAGCTGATCCGCTGGCACCAGGCCGAGGGGCGGAAGGTCTTCATCGTCTCGGCGTCGCCGGAGGAGATCGTCGCCCCCCTGGCGCGCTACCTCGGCGTGGACGAGGCGCTGGCCACCCGCGCCGAGCTGGACGACGAGGGTCGCTACACCGGCCGCACCGAGCTGTACTGCTACGGCCCCGAGAAGGTCACGGTCATCCGGGCCGCCGCCCAGCGCGACGGCATCGACCTGACCAGGTCGTACGCCTACAGCGACTCGGCCACCGACCTGCCGATGCTGGAGGTCGTGGGGATCCCGAGCGTGGTCAACCCCGACCGCGAGCTGCTCCGAGCCGCGAAGGAGCGCGACTGGGAGATCCTGCGCTTCACCCGCCGTGCCCGCCTACGTGACCGCGTACCGATGCCCGCCCCCCGTCACGCGGCGATCGGGGGTGGAGCCGTGCTGCTCCTCGTCGGCGCCGGCGTCACCGCACGCTGGCTGTGGGACCGCCGCCAGCCCTCGCGACCTGCAAGGGCTCCGGCGACGGGGTCCCTCAGACCGAACGAACCTTCTTGGTGGCGACAGTTGCCAGGGCGACGAGGGCGATGAGGATGAGCAGCTTCTTCATGGGCGAGAGCGTAGCCCGCACCGTCAACGGCGCCGCGGGCGCGCGCCGCTGAGGCGCCGGCGGAGCGCGTCGGCTAGATAACCCACCATGTCCGACACCATCATCGTCACGGGGTTCCTGAAGGTCGATCCGGCGAAGCACGACGAGGCCGCCGCTGCGGCGCTCGAGCTGATGCGGGCGACCCACGTCGAGGAGGGCAACGAGGGCTACACCTTCTCTGCCGACCTGGAGACGCCCGGCGTCTTCCACATCGCCGAGCAGTGGGCCTCGCAGGACGCTCTCGACGCCCACATGGCCGCTCCGCACATGGCCACGTTCCTCGCCGCGGTCAGCGGCCTCGGCCTCGCCGGCGGCGGCGCCACCAAGTGGGAGGGCGGCACCCCGTCGAAGCTCATGTGAGCCGGCACACGACCTCGGCGCACGACGGCCCGCGGCGACTTAGAGTCAGCGGCGCCATGACGGTCGGCGAACGGATCCAGGCGCTGTGGGCGCGCACCGAGCCTCTGCGCCTCCGTTGGGCCAACACCGAAGCGGGCGCGCACCGCCACCTCGAGACGGCCGACAGCCCCTCGCGCACCCAGCGGATCCTGGTGTTCTCGGGCCTCACCGGGGTGGCGGTCGGCCTGATCGTGGTGGTGCTCGACAAGGCCGCGCACGACTGGCTGGCCGACCCCATGGCCCGACAGCCGCTGTGGCTGCAGGCCGCCGGGCCGGCGATCGGCCTGCTCGTGGCCTGGGCCGCGCTGGGAGCCCTCACCGACAAGGCCACACCCGACACCACCGACGAGTACGTCCGCGGCTTCCACCACTCACCGTCCGAGCCGCCCGACCCGAACCCGGCGGTCGGTCGCGCCGTGGCCGGCGTCGGCACCATCGGCTACGGCGGCGCCCTCAGCCTGGAGGGCCCGGCCGTCTACGTGGGCTCCGTCGTCGGCGCCTGGGTCCAGACCCGCTTCAGCCGCTTCTTCTCCCGCGAGGACGCCCGGGCCCTGCTGGTGGCAGGCGCCGCCGCGGGCATGTCGGCCGTGTTCAAGGCCCCCGCCACCGGGGCCCTGTTCGCCATCGAGGTGCCCTACCAGTCGGACGTGGCCCGCCGCGTCGCCCTGCCGGCGATCATCGGCGCCGCCGCCAGCTACGTGACCGCGGCGCTCGTCGACGACCTGACCCCGCTCCTCCCGCTCAACTCCGAGTACTCGTCGTTCGGCGCCTGGGAGCTGGTGGGCGCCGTGGTGGTGGGCCTGCTGTGCGGCGCCGCGGCCCGGGGCTTCAGCCTGGGCCTCGTGCTGCTGCACGGACGGGCGGCCCGCATCCCGAGCCTCGCCCGGCTCGCGGTCGCCGGCGTCGCCCTGTTCGGCCTCGCCTACCTGGCCGACGCCCTGTTCGACACGCCCCTCACCATCGGCCCCGGCTACGACGTGGTCACCTGGGTGGGCGACCCGACCCGCTCGCTGTGGCTGATCCTGGCACTGCTGCTGATGCGCGGCCTCGCCACCTCGGCGACCGCGACGGGCGGCGGCGTGGGCGGCTACTTCGTCCCGCTGGCGGTGGCCGGGGCGCTGCTGGGCCGCCTGGCCGGCGAGGTGATGAGCTTCGACGACACCAACCTGTTCCTGGTGGTCGGCATGGCTGCGTTCATCGGCGCCGGCCTGCGCACGCCGCTGGCCGCGGTGCTGTTCGCCGCCGAGGCGACCGGCCAGCCGGGCTTCGTGGTGCCGGCGCTGGTGGCGACGGCCGCGGGCCAGCTCGTGATCGGCCGAGCCTCGGTGTCACGGGCGCAGCGCGAGGGACGGCTCGGCCACCTGGAGCGCCGCTTCGACCTGCCCATCAGCGCCGTGCTGGAGACCGACGTGCGCACCGTGCCACCGGACGCCACCGTCGAGGAGTTCCTGGCGGTGCACCTGCTGGCGACCCGGCGCCGCGCCGTCCCCGTGGTCGACCACGACAACCGCTACCGGGGCGTGGCGCTGCTCGACGAGCTGGCGGCGGTACCCCGGGACGCCTGGGCGACCACGACCGTCGGCAACGTGGCCCACGGCGACGCACCCCGCGGCATGACCACATGGCTCATCCGAGACGCCGTGCAGACCATGCAGGCCGAAGGCACCGACCTGCTCCCCATCGTCGACGGCGAGGACCGCTTCGTCGGCGTGGTCACCACCGGCGACATCCTCCGCCTCGACGAGATCCTCGAGAAGACGACCAAGGCCTAAAACGACGAAATTGCGTGGCCAGCGGCTGCAGAGCAACCACCGACCACGCAATTTCGACCGGAAACTCAGACCGCCAGCAGGTCTCGTGCGCCGGTGTCGGACGAGGGATGCCGCAGCTTCGACATCGCCCGGGCCTCGATCTGGCGGATGCGCTCACGGGTGAGGTTGAAGTGCTCCCCCACCTCTTCCAGCGTGCGGGGCTCGCCGCGGTCGAGCCCGAAGCGCAGCTTCAGGATCTCGCGCTCGCGCTCGTCGAGCGGGGCCAGCAGCCGGTTGATCTCCTCGGGCAGCAGCGCGGTGGCCGCCACCTCGAAGGGCGACTCGGCCGACCGGTCCTCCACCACGTCGCCCAGCTCGGCGTCGCCGTCCTCCCGCAGGGGTTCGGACAGCGACAGCGGCTCGGCGGCGAAGCGCAGGGCCTCGGTGACCTTGTCCTCCGACATCTCGACCTCGGCCGCGAGCTCGGACAGCGTGGCCGGCCGACCCATCTTCAGCTCGAGGCGTGCCCGGGCCTTCTGCAGCCGGGCCAGCGTGTCACCCGCATGGACCGGCAGCCGGATGGTGCGGCCGGTGTTGGCGATGCCGCGGGTGATCGCCTGCCGGATCCACCAGGTGGCATAGGTGGAGAACTTGAACCCCTTGCGCCAGTCGAACTTCTCGACCGCGTGCATGAGGCCGAGGTTCCCCTCCTGGATGAGGTCCAGCAACGGCAGGCCCGAGGCCTGGTACTTCTTGGCGATGGAGACCACCAGTCGGAGGTTCGACTGCACGAAGGTGCGTTCTGCATCTTCGCCCTCACGCGCCGCGCGGCGCAGCTCACGCTTGCGAGCCGGAGTCAGCTTCGCACCAGCGCCGTCCATGTCGACACGAGCCGCGTTGCCGGCCTCTATGGCCTGAGCTAGGCGGACTTCGTCGTCCTTGGTGAGCAGCGGGTACTGGCCGATGTCGGTGAGGTACAGCCGAACGAGGTCTTCCTCGTCGCGCTCGACGCGCTCCTTGGGCAACGTATCGTCCTTCTTCGAGTGCGATCGTCGGTTGGAGATAGCCGCAAAACGGTGGATGCCCACGTAAGTGGCGAACCAGCGGAAACTGCGACTACAAGTCCCGGCGAAACCGGGATGTGGTCAGGATACCGGTGAGGTCAAGACCACCCACCGAATCGGATCGACCGATGCTCGCTACGCCCTGCAGTCGGCCCTCGTTCAGTGACATGTGTACCAGCGACCGTACGCCGCGCGCGAGTAAGGTGCCGGCCGAAGGGACCGCGGGAGGGCACCAGTGACCGTTCGGCTCGGGACCTATAGGCATGGCGGACGACCTCGATCTCACCATCGTGACGATGCTCTTCGCAGCGAAGGATCGTGCGCGGCTTGAGGGTGTCCTCGCGCGGTACGTGGTCGCGAGCCGTGCCCATCCCGGTTGCCGCAACATCGACCTCTGTGCTTCCGCCACCCATCCGGGCCGCTACCTCGTCATCGAGAAGTGGGCATCACCCGATGCCCAGCGGGCACACTTCGACTCGGACGACATGGTCGAGATGGCGCAGTCCTGCCAGGACAACCTGGTCGGTCCGCCCGAAATCGACCTGCTGGCGGCGGTCAGCGCACACGATCTGTGGTGAATGACTGAGGGGAGGGCAGGGCGTGCAACTCACCGAGGAACGAACCCTGGCCACCGTGCCTGAAACGACACCGGCCGTCGTCACACGACGCAAGGTGCCGGATCTCGGCGCCCTGGTCGAGGCGGCCCAGGGTGGCTCGGTCTCGGCTTTCGAACGGCTCTACCGCGCCATGGCGTCGCAGGTGGTGTCGTACCTCCGCTGGCATCGGGTCAGCGATCCCGACGGCCTCACCAACGACGTGTTCGCCCAGGTGCACCGCAAGCTGCGCTCGTTCCGCGGCGACGAGCAGGGGTTCCGCTCGTGGGTCTTCACGATCGCCCACCACCGGATGATCGACGACCGGCGGCGCTCGCAGCGCCAACCCTTCGTCGCCGGCGAGGTCGAGGTGGAGGACCACCGGGCCATGGGCGACGTCGAGGACGACGCCTTCGCGATCCTCGGGTCGGACCACGTGCGCGAGCTGCTCAACGTGCTGTCGCCCGACCAGCGCGCCGTCGTGCTGCTGCGGGTGGTGGCTGATCTGTCGGTCGAGGACGTCGCCAAGATCCTCGGCAAGCGCGAGGGCGCCGTCAAGGCGTTGCAGCACCGGGCGATGGGAGCGCTGCGCCGGCACCTGTCGCGCCACGCCGTCCCCCTCTGACCCCGTTCGGAGAGAGGCAGTATCCGATCTGCGCTGCACGTCGTTCTAGCAATTGGATGCTGCACCTCCAGCTCACCGAGCGCGACGTCGAGCGACTGCTCGCCGGCGAGCTGCCGCACGACCGCCCCGACCTCGTCGAGGTGGCGCGGTTCCTGGCGCGGCTGCGCGCGGTCGGGGAGATCGAGGGCGCGCCGCCGATGAGCCCGAAGCTGCTGGCGGAGCTCGACCTGGCCGAGGCCGGGCGTCGGCCCGACGACGGGGACGAGATGAGGCACCGGCGTGAGGATGCCGGACGCCGTGCCCGCATGGCCCGGCGCCGCTGGCGGCTCGTAGGCGCCGCCGCGATGGTGGCGATGCTGGGCGGGATCGTGTTCGCGCACGGGCACGGGGCCTTCACGTCGCAGGAGCCGAGCCACACCACCGACGCACCGTCCGACGCCGACCCTCCGTTCGACGACCGCACCGGTCCGCCGACCACACTTCCCGCCACCCCGCCGCCCACCGCGCCGCCCGAGACCGAGCCGCCGCCGACCGATCCCCCGTCGTCGCCCTATGGCGGCGCGAACGACGACCAGATCGTGACGTCCGACGACGGCCCCGGCGTCGACCGCCGGGGCGACGGCCGTGGTGACCACGACGGTGGCTACGACGGGCGCGACTTCCCGGGGTTCGACGAGGCCGACGCCGAGAAGTGGCTCGAGGAGTGCGGCCGCGACTGGGACTGCTGGATGGATGCCTACCGGGAGACCTACGGGCCGGCCCAGCCGGGGCCGGACGGGCCGCCCTGAGATCGACCACACCGGTACCCGAAGGTCGGAGCTGGCGCCGACCTTCGGGTACCGGTTGGTCAACCCATACCAACCCCGCCGCCACCCCAAGCGGCGAAGGCGGCTAAAGCCGCTTCACTCTCTGCAACTAATCGTCGCTAGTCCTCGCCGCGGGCCTGCACCGAGAGGCCGTCGATGTCGGCCCAGCTGAGCGACTCGGCGGTCCAGAGCCGGTCGAACACGTTGTCGGCCGCGTCGGTGAAGCCGTGGCGCACCCGGAACTGGTACAGCCGCCGCTGGCGCTGCACGTCGAGGCCGAGCCGCCGTCCGACCCGGCCCACCGCGAAGGCGTCCCACGCCGCCGACTGCGGCAGCGTCAGGTCGTCGTCGCTCGGGGCGTCGCCGAAGGCGGGGTCGAGCCGGTCGCGCAGCCGCATCAGCAGGCGCCCGAACAGCAGCGCCGACGCCCGGCCGTCGAACTGGCGGGGACGGTGGTTGTGCTCCAGTCCCCCGCTCTCGATCGACAGCACCGCCGGCTCGGAGCTCGACACCCACGCCCGGCCCAGCGGCGTGCTCTCGTCGACCTCGATGCGCAGCGGCTGCCCCACGGGGAGCCCGACCTGCTGCCAGACGCGCGCCGCCACCTCGGCGATCTGCGCCGCGTCGTAGTCGACCAGCAGGAACGTCTCGGGGACGACGGTGACCGCGCTCGTGTCGGTCGTGGTGGTGCCGCTCACGGGGCAGTGGCGGTCGCTGCCTGGCGGTTCTTCTCGATCGTCGCCTCGGCGTCCTCGCGGGCGGCCTTCGCGTCGTCGGCCAGCTCGTCGATCTCGGCGGTGTCGAAGCCGGCCAGCTCGCGGAAGCGACGGGCCAGGCGCACCGGGCTGTCCTCCTCCTCGCCGCGGAAGCCGCCGAGGCTGAAGAGGCGGTCGACGACGCGCTGGAACTCGAGGGCACGCTCGCGACGCTCGGGGTCCTTCTCGGTGAGCTTGCGGAGCCAGTCGGAGCCCATCTTCACGTGGGTGACCTCGTCGGCGAGCATCCAGTCCTCGCAGAACTCGAGCACCGGGTCGCCGGAGATGTCGCCGAACTCACGCATCGTGTTGAAGACGTCGATGGCCAGGCCTTCGAGCGCCCGGTTCACGCCGGTGAGCCGCAGCACGGGGTCGGGGTTGCAGGCGGCCTCGTAGAGGAACGTGGCCTCGGCGAACTCGCCGATCCCGGTGCCCATGTGCTCGGAGAGCTTGACGGAGATCTCGGTGTGGCGGGCCTCGTCCCAGCACTGGCGGGCCATGTCGAGCTTGAGCTGGAACGGCACCTCGGGGGTGGTCGACGCCGGCTCGTCCGCGTCGCCCGTGCCCCGGCGGCGCGACGTGTCCTCGGTGTCGAAGTCCCAACAGGTGCGTCCTGCGCCCTCGAGCGCCTGGACCTCGCCCATGAAGATGCCGTGCATGAGGACGCGGGCGGCGTCGGGCGAGTCGGCGCGGTCGGGGGTGAGGCGGCCGCCGTTCTTGCGCGTGCCGGCGTCGCGGGGGATCTGCCGGCCGTCCTGCAGCCGTGCCGTGATCGGCACTCGCACGAACCGCTCGTCCCGGGCCAGGTCCTCGACCGGGAAGCTCTTCCTCATGTCGTTGCCTCCTGTGCTGCGGCGCCCGAGTGGTCGCCCGAGCCGTTCGCGCTGCCGTCGATGCCGAAGCCGAGGGTGCCGGGGCCCGCGATGCCGCCGGCGGCGAGCATCAGCTTCTCGAGCTTGGCCGCCTGCGCTGCAGCCCGGTCGACGTCCTCGGGGGACTCGATCAGCGACTGCAGGAGCATCTCGCCGTCACGCCAGTCGTCGAGCTCGTCCTGGAGGATGAACTTCAACGAGCGCATCGTGGGCGCATCGGTGATGGTGGACGTGTTGTTGAGGTGGTACGTGTAGGCGGCGATCTTGTGCGGGATCAGCACCCGGTAGGCGCCGACCAGCTTCTCGATGGTGAGCTCGGGCGCCTCGGGCTCGGTCATGGCGTCGACGAAGGCGACCATCTGGTCGTTGGCGGGGGCCGTGAGCCGGTCGGGGTTCATCTCGCGCAGCTCGGGGAGGCGCTTGTGCCACAGCTCGGCGTGCCACGCATGGTGGTAGCAGTGGGTGCCGAGGCGCATCTTGACGTCGAGCTCGGGGACGGTGGCGACCCAGCCGCCGAGGACCTCGAACAGGCGCATCTCGATCCACTTGTAGTTGCCGACCCGCCGGGCCGACTCCTCCACGGTGAAGATCCCCGGAAGCTCCCGCCGGTCCCAAGGGGCGAACGGTGCTCTCGGTTTCTTCGGATCCGCCATCCAACCCCCTACGTCCTGACCAGTGATTCAGAATCTGACCTTATCTTGACCGAGGGGTCAAGTGGGCAGGCATAACCTCCGCTATCACGACGGCGACGAGGATCAGGCCGCCGCCCGCGGCGCTCGCCGCGGTGAGCTCGTCGCCCCGCAGCCAGCTGAGGAACGCGGCGAAGACGGGCTCCAGCAGGAGGACCAGGGCGGCGCGCGACGGGCTCACCGAACGCTGCGCCCACACCATCGCCAGGAACGCCAGCGCCGTGGCGAAGACACCGGTGAACACGGCGGCGCCGAGGGGGCCGCCACCGAAGACGACCGCATCGGCGTTCCCCTGCGCGCCGCTGACCACCAGCGACACCACACCCACCGTGGCGAGCTGGACGCAGGTGAAGCGGACGGCGTCGTGGCGCGCCGCGGTCCGGCCGAGGATCACGATGTGGACGGCGAAGCCGACGGCGCAGCCGACGGTCAGCACCTCGCCGCGACCGAACCCGCTCACGCCCCCGGTGAGCAGCAGCAGGCCGCCGACCGCCACCGCGATCCCCACGGCGGTGGCGGCGTGCAGCGGCGTCCGCAGGAACACGAAGGCGAGCACCGGCACGATCACCACCAGCATGTAGGTGAGGAACGCCGACGTGGCCGGGTCGGTGTACTGCAGGCCGACCGTCTGCAGCGTGTAGCCCGCCCACAGGGCCAGACCGGCGACGACGCCGTGGCGCAGCTCGTGCGGGGTGGCCGGATGGCCGCGGCCCCGGGCGGCGACGGCCAGGACGCCGGCGCCGATGAGGAAGCGCACCGCCAGGAACGGCACCGGGTCGACCTCGTCGACCGCGTCCTTCACCACGATGAAGGTGGTGCCGAAGCAGAAGGCGGCGACGACCAGCGCGGTGTCGGCGCGCCAGGTGGACGGGCCCCGCAGCGGCGCCTGCCGCGACGCCGCGACGGTCAAGTCGACCGGCTGGTCATGCCGTCCTGGACCAGCGCGTAGAAGGCCGTGAGGTCGCGCACGAGGGCCTCGACGTCCTTGGCGCCGCCCTCGCCATCGGGCCCCGCGTCGTGCAGCCAGTCGACCACCAGGTCGAACATGCCGCCGATGACACCGACCGCCACGGGATGGGCGTCGTCGGGGCGGCCCGACGTGATGCCGAAGCGGGCCCACACGTCGACCAGGAACCCGGCGGCCCAGCGCCGGTTGGCGCGGCGCTGGTGCTCGATGGCCGGTGAGACGCCGGCCCCCTCACCGAACGCCGCCCGCACGACGCGGGGGTCGTCGACCAGGGCGTGGGCGAAGGCGGTGACCAGGCCGCGGGTGGCGGCGGCGGGATCGTCGGGCGCGGCGTCGAGGGCGGCGACCATCTGGTCGCCGACGTCCTCGGCGATCCGCTGGAGCAGCGCCAGGTAGCAGCCCTCCTTGCCGCCGAAGAGCTCGTAGAAGCTGCGGGTGGCGACGTACGCCGTCTGGCAGATCTGCTCGATCGACGTGCCGGCGTAGCCCTTGGTGGCCACCAGCTCGAGCGCGGCGTCGAGGAGCTGCTCCCGGCGTTGCGCCCGCCGCTCGTCCGCGTCGAGACCCCGGATGCGACGCCCTGTCGTGATCTCCCCAGCCCTGGCCACGACCCGGAGGGTACCGCCCGGGTCCCCGATCAGGAGCGGTCGACGTGTTAAGGACAAGGCATCTTGTCCTTAAACAGCTTCCATGTTCTACTGACGTCCTCGGTGGCGAACGGCGCCGCTGATGGGGGGATCATCTGATGCGTTCATCCGCTCTGCGGCGGCTCGCCGCCGCTGCCCTGGTCGCGCTCGCGCTCTCCAGCGCCACGACCGCCGTCGACGCCGCGCCCCGCGCGCCACAGGCGCCGTCGTCCGGCGTCAACAACTGGAGCTGCCGGCCCTCGGCCGCCCATCCCGACCCGGTCGTGCTGCTCCACGGCCTCGGCGGCAACGGCCCCGGCCACTTCCTGTTCCTCGGCCCCGCGCTGGCGAGCGCCGGCTACTGCGTGTTCCACACCACGTACGGGCAGCCGGCCTGGTGGCTGCCGGTGGGCGGGCTGCGGCCGATCGACGAGTCGGCCCGTGAGCTGGCCGGCTTCGTCGACCGGGTGCGCGCCGCCACCCGCGCTCCGCAGGTCGACCTGGTGGGCCACTCCGAGGGCGGCTTCCAGTCGCTCTACATCCCGAAGGTGCTGGGCTTCGGGCCGAAGGTCGACTCGGTGGTGTCGCTGGCGCCGCCCACCCACGGCACCAACGCCAGCGGGCTGGTCACCCTGGCCGACTTGCTGGGCATCCGGCCCCAGGTCGACTTCGTGCTCGCCACGTTCGGCTGCCAGGCCTGCAGCGACCTGTTGCCCGGCGGCGGCGCCGTCCGGCGCCTGACCGACGGCCCCATCGCGGTCGCCGGCGTCGACTACACGGTCATCGCCTCCCGGGCCGACATCCTGGTGACGCCCACCGAGACGTCGTTCGTGCGGGAGCCCGGCGTCGACAACCTCTACGTGCAGGACGTCTGCCCGCTCGACCCCGTGGGCCACATCGGCATGGCGTTCGAGCAGGGCGTCGCCGACATGATCACCAACGCCCTCGACCCCGCGTCGGCCCGCCCGGTGCGCTGCAGCGTCGGCCTGCCCTTCTGACCGACTGACCGACTGACCGACTGACCGACCCGAAACTTCGACAGGAATGGTCGCCATGGCGCCATTCCTGTCGAAGTTTCGGTCAGGAGGCGGGGGCGAAGAGGGCCAGGGCCTCGGAGCGACCGAGCACCTGGACGCCCGGCTCGTGCGCCACGGCCTCCAGCCACGGCGGGCGGACCACGCCGACCACGGCGATGGCCACGTCGAGGCCCGACAGCGTCGCCGCCTGGCGGGCGAACGTGGTGGCGTAGTCGGGCGGGCGAACGTCGCGGCTCAGCTCCAGTAGTGCGTACGGGTCGGGCGCCCCGGTGTCGGCCAGCGGCTCCTGGCTGACGTACGGGGTGCCGGGCTCGATGCCGCCGCCCGAGAGACCGGGGCCGTCGTCGAGGATCGCCCCCTGCACCAGGTCGGGACGGGCTCCCGCGGTGAGCAGCGCCACGTAGCCGCCCAGGCCGCGGCCGTAGAGGGTGACCGGCCCGAGGTGGGCCAGCGCCACGTCGACGTCGCCCATCAGCACCTCGGCGAAGTAGCCGCCGCCCCGGGGGATCGTCGAGCGGCCGTGGCCGGTGAAGTCGAGCGCCCACACGGGACCGGGCCAGTCGACGACGTGGTCCGGCACCGAGGTGGGCGACTCCTCGCCCAGGCCGTGGAGGTGCAGCAGCGGCTGGCCGTCGCCGTCGCGCAGCCGGTGCAGCACCAGCTCGACCTTGTTGTGCCGCAGGGTGACGGTCGCCGGCGCGCTCGCGGGCCCGGGCGAGGGCTCGTCGAGGAAGTCGAGCACGATGTCGGCCACCCGCTCGGGCTGCTCGATGTGGACGAAGTGGCCGGCGCCGTCGAGGGCGACGAGGCGACCACCGGGCGGCAGGTCGCGCTCCACGTCCTCCGGCTGCGTGCCCCACCCCATCAGCTCCACCTCCATGCCGAGCACGGCCAGCACCGGCATGCCGAGGCCGGACAGCCGGCGCATCGCCCACTCGGGGCGCCAGGGGCCGAAGCCGCCCATGCGCATGGCGGGGTCGATCTTCCAGCGCCAGCCGTCGGAGTCGTGGCGGGCGCCGACGGTGACCAGGTAGCGGAGCCACTCGGACGAGAGGCGGGGGTTCATGCGGCCGCGGCGGGCGGCGAGCTCGTCGATGGTGCCGGGCTTGCGCATCGCGTCGACCGCGCCGCGGCGGATGTCGAGCCAGGTGGCCAGGTCGCCCGCCAGCAGCTTGGTGCGCATGTGGTCGGGGACGTCGGGCCAGTTGCGGCGGGACGGCAGGCCGTCGAGGTTGACCAGCTTGGCCACCCGGTGCGGCAGCGCGGAGGCGACCTGCAGCAGCAGCGACCCGCCCTTGGAGTGGCCGACGACCGGCACCGGGTCGGGGCCGAGGGTGGCGAGGACCGCCGCGGCGTCGCGGACGTCGGTGTCCCAGGCGTAGAGCGCGGCGCGGTCGGAGTCGCCGTGGCCCCGTTGGTCCCAGGCGACGACCCGCCAGCCGGCGTCGGCCAGCAGCGGGGCGAACACGTCGAAGGTGCGGGCGAAGTCGAAGCCACCGTGGAGGAGCGCCAGCGGCGGTGCGTCGGCACCGCCCCACTCGTGGACGGCGATGCGGATGCCGTGGGCGTCGACGTCGCGCACCCGGTCCGGCGGGCGGGCCCCGGGGTAGCCGACCTGCTCGACCTGCTCGTCTGCGGCCATCTCCGACATCGGTCCTCCCTCGGACGGACTGCCCTGCCCAGGGATTCGGCTGGGGCGTCCGACCAACCTTGACCCACGGGTCAAGCGCTCGGCAAGACCCCGTGACCCATGTCTCGTGGACTTCCCTGACCTGGGAGAGTTAGATACCAGCAATAACGTAACGCCGTTAACCCGCCGGCCTCCCCCAGGGGTTCCCATGCTCACACGCCTCGCTCGTCTCGCCACCTCGCGCGCCCGTTGGGTCCTCGTCGGGGCCGCCGTCTTCTTCGTCGTCGCCGGTGCCATCGGTGGCGGCGTCGCCGACCGGATGATCTCGGGAGGGTTCGAGGACCCGTCGTCCGAGTCGTCCCGCGCGGAGGAGGTGCTGGCCGACGAGTTCGACACCGGCGTCCCCAACGTCCTCCTCCTCGTCACCACCAAGGTCGGTGACGTCGACTCGCTCGGGAGCGTCTCGGCCGGGCAGGACATCACGCAGGAGCTCGCCGACCAGCCCCACGTCACCAACGTGTTCTCCTACTGGTCGGAGGGCAACGCCCCGCCCCTGCGCAGCGAGGACGGCACCCGGGCGCTGGTGCTGGGCCGCATCGACGCCACCGACGACAGCCAGCTCAACGACTACATCGAGGAGATCGGCCCCCGGCTGGAGCAGGACGCCGGGCCGGTCACGGTGGAGGTCGGCGGGGTGGCCGAGGTGTTCCGCGAGGTCAACGTGACCATCGAGGAGGACCTGGTGCGGGCGGAGCTGATCGCCCTGCCCATCACGCTGGTGCTGCTGGTCCTGGTGTTCGGCAGCGTCGTGTCCGCCGTCCTGCCGCTGATCGTGGGCGTGCTCTCGATCGTCGGCACGTTCCTCGCCCTGCGACTGCTCACCGAGGTCACCGACGTCTCGATCTACGCCCTCAACCTCACGACGGCGATGGGCCTCGGCCTGGCCATCGACTACAGCATGTTCATCGTCGCCCGCTACCGGGAGGAGCTGCGGGGAGGCCACGAGCCGAAGGTCGCCGTGACCCGCACGGTGCGGTCGGCCGGGCGCACCGTCGCCTTCAGCGCCGCCACCGTCGCCGCCTCGCTGTGCGCCGCACTCGTCTTCCCCTTCACGTTCCTGCGGTCGATGGCCTACGCCGGCCTCATCGTGTCGCTGATGGCGGGGCTGTTCTCGCTGGTGGTGCTGCCGGCGATCCTCATGGCGCTGGGCCACCGGGTGAACTCGCTGACCCTGTGGAAGCGGTCGGTCAACCCGCCCGAGGAAGGTATGTGGCACCGGATCGCCCTGCTCGTGATGCGCCGGCCGATCCCGGTGGCGACCGTGGTGATCGCCCTGCTGCTGGTGATGGGGTCGCCGTTCCTCGGCCTGCAGCTGCGGCTGCCCGACGACCGGGTGCTGCCCGAGTCGGCCTCGAGCCGCCAGGTGCACGACGTGATCCGCGACGAGTTCACGTCGACCGAGGCGGGCGCCCTGTCGGTGGTGGCGGCGTCGACCGGCGGGCTGTCGGGTGGCGACCTCACCGCCGCGGTCGACGAGTACGCCGCCACGCTGGCCGTGCTCCCGAGCGTGTCGCGGGTCGACGCGGCCACGGGTAGCTACTGCGGCGCCGGCCTGGCCGAGCAGCTCGGCTGCGAGCCCGGCCAGCTGGTGCTCGGGCCCGACACCGCACCCCGCTACGACGGCTTCACCCAGGGCGACGGGACCTACCTGTCGGTGGTCCCGTCGGTCGAGCCCATGTCGGACGAGGGCGAGGACCTGGTCAACGCCCTGCGCTCGTCGGACGCACCATTCCCGGTGACCGTCACGGGGCTCGGGGCCGAGCTGGTCGACTCCAACGACGCCCTGTTCTCCCGGCTGCCGCTGGCGCTCCTCATCATCGGCGTCATCACCGTGGTGCTGCTGTTCATGATGTTCGGCAGCGTGCTGATCCCCGTCAAGGCGCTGGTGCTCAACCTGCTCAGCCTGACGGCGACGTTCGGGGCCATGGTGTGGATCTTCCAGGACGGCCACCTGTCGGGCGTGCTCGACTTCACCGCCACCGGCGGGCTCGCCGCGGCGATGCCGATCCTCATGTTCTGCGTGGCCTTCGGGCTGTCGATGGACTACGAGGTGTTCCTGCTCTCCCGCATCAAGGAGGAGCACGACAAGGGGGTCGGCAACACCCGGTCGGTGGCGCTCGGCCTGGAGCGCACCGGCCGCATCGTCACGGCTGCCGCGGTGCTCATCGCCGTGGTGTTCCTGGCCTTCGCCACCGGTGGTGTCAGCTTCATGAAGCTGTTCGGCATCGGGCTCACGCTGGCCGTGCTGCTCGACGCCTTCGTCATCCGGGGCACGCTGGTGCCGGCGTTCATGCGGCTGGCCGGCGAGTGGAACTGGTGGGCCCCCGGGCCGCTGCGCCGGTTCCACCAGCGCTTCGGCATCTCCGAGCACGTCGACCTCGACGAGCTCGACCGAGCCGACGCCGCCCGCGAGCGCGAGACTGTCGGCTCCGACGCCGTGGTCGTCTCCTGAGGTGAAGACGCCCCGGGTGCCCCGGCATCGGCGCCAGACGATGCCGACACCCACGTCCCGACGCTCGCGGACCGGAGCGACCACTCCCGCTCCGGTCACGCCGCCTGAGACCACCCGGTCTCAGGCGGCGTCGCGTCGCGCCCGCGCCCGCAAGGGCGAGGGGCAGCTGCTGCGCAAGGAGATCCTGGTCGCCGCCGAGGAGCTGCTGCTGGCGACCGGGTCGGCCGAGGCCGTGTCGATCCGAGCCGTGGCCGACGCCGTCGGGGTGACGCCGCCGTCGATCTACCGGCACTTCCCCGACAAGACCACCCTCATCTACGAGGTGTGCGCCCGGCACTTCGTGTCGCTCGACGCGGCGATCGAGGCCGCGGTCGCCGGCATCGCCGACCCGCTGCTGGAGCTCCAGGCCCGCGGTCGCGCCTACGTGGAGTTCGGGCGGGCCAACCCGGAGCCCTACCGGATCATGTTCATGCTGCGACCCGAGCAGGGGCCGGCCGAAGCGGCGCAGCACGAGTGGGTCAACGAGTCACGCACCTTCCTCGACACCATCGCCAACGTGCAGCGCTGCGTCGACGCCGGCGCCTTCCGCCCCGAGTTCACCGACGCCCTCCTCGTGACCCTCGGCTTCTGGGCGCGGGTCCACGGCATCACGTCGCTGATGGTGAGCAAGCCCGCCCTTCCCTGGTCCGAGGACGCGTTCATCGACAAGTACCTCGAGACCTGCCTCCACGGCATCGCCGACCGCTGAGCGGGCGCCTACGCGTCGTCCGGATCGGCGGACCAGTCGCGGTCGGGCGTGAGGTAGATGAAGGGGAGGCTGAGGCCGGAGACCACGGCCTTGATGGTGAGGTTGACCACGAAGATGTCCCACACGGCGGCCCACGGGAGCGTGAGGGCGTGGTCGGCCATGAAGGGGATCGCCCCGAAGGCCCCGACCACGAACACCACGTTGTCGATCGGCACCGACACGGCGTTCGACACCGCCACCCGCGCCCACTGGTGGCGGGTCGTCACCCGGCGGACGAACCAGTGGTACACCTCGGTGTCGATCAGCTCGCTGATCACCTCGGCGACGATCGACGCCACCACGATCCGCCAGATCGGCCCCAGCACGGCCTGGAACTCCTCACCCAGCGGGTAGCTGGCGTCGCTCGGCTGCCGGGCGACCCACTGCAGGTAGGCGGCCATCCCCAGGTTCACGAACGCGGCCGTGATCACCAGCGTGCGGGCCGCCCGCTTGCCGAGCGCCTTGTGGACGACGTCGCGCAGCGTGAAGGTGATCGGGTAGATCCACGTGCCCATGTCGACCGCCCGACCGAAGGCCGTGCCGATCTTGAGGCTGGTGATGTCGGAGACGACCTGCGCCCCGACGTAGGCGCCGACCGCGGCGATCGCCAGGCGGGACACCGTCGCCAGCGGCACCCCCGCCGTGGTGGCGGCGCGCGGGGGCGCGGCCGTTTCCTGCGCTTCAGACATCCTGCCCTCCGGTTTTGGTGAGGCGGGTTCGACCGGGACCGCCAGGACGACCAGTGTACGTTCGACCCGGATGGGTGACCTCTCCTACGACGACGTGGGCGATCCCGCGGGAACCCCGGTGGTGTTCCTCCACGGCACTCCCGACTCCCGGCTGTCGCGGCATCCGGACGACGGTCTCGCCGCCTCCGCCGGGGTGCGGCTCCTCGCTGTCGACCGGCCGGGCTACGGCGGCACGTCGCCCGGGCCCTTCGTCGGCCGGGTGACCGCGCTGCTGGAGCAGCTGGGGATCGAGCGGGCCGCGGTGGTGGCGTGGTCGGGTGGGGCGCTGGCGGGGCTGGAGCTGGCGGCGACGTCGGCGTGGGTCACGTCGCTGTACGTCGCCGGGGGCCTGGTGCCGGTGGAGGCGTACGACGATCCGGACGTGCGGGCCGCCGCCGAGGCGCAGCTGGGGCTGCTGGAGATGAGCGAGGCGTTCCCGCCCGACGAGCTGGCCGCCGCCGTCGCGCCGATGCTGGCGCCCTACCCCTGCGACCACGACCTGGCCCTGGAGCACCAGCGGGAGCACCGCGACCCGGCCGAGCAGGCACGGATCGCGGCGGTGCCGGGCGCGGTCGACCAGATGGCCGACGGGCTCGTGGAGGCGGTGCGGCTGGGGCTCGCCGGCGTCGAGGCCGACCTGGTCGACCAGGTGCGGCCGCTCCGCGTCGACCTGCGGGACATCGCCGTGCCGGTGCAGCTCTGGTACGGCGCCGACGACCAGG
>DATHJB010000126.1 GCA_035316325.1 Acidimicrobiales bacterium | reverse complement strand
CGCCGCCGCCGCCGGTGTCGGGGCGCGCCACGGGAGAGGGGGCGCTGGTCCGTTCGCCGGGGAAATCCGGGGGGACGCTCCGCTCACGACCGCCCGGCCAAAATCCCGCCCCCCGACTCACGCGGTCGAGCCTCGACGTCGGGCCAGGGCCTGGGGGCCCACGAACGCGGCGGCCTCACCCAGCTCCGCCTCGATGCGCAGCAGCTGGTTGTACTTGGCCACCCGGTCCGAGCGGGCGGGCGCACCCGTCTTGATCTGGCCGCAGTTGGTGGCCACGGCCAGGTCGGCGATGGTGGTGTCCTCGGTCTCGCCCGACCGGTGCGACATCACCGACGAGTACGCCGACCGGGCAGCCAGCGCCACGGTGTCCAAGGTCTCGCTGAGCGTCCCGATCTGGTTGACCTTCACCAGGATCGAGTTCGCGACCCCCGCGTCGATCCCCCGCGACAACCGCTCGACGTTGGTGACGAACAGGTCGTCACCCACCAGCTGCACCCTGTCGCCCACGACCTTGGTGAGCTCGGCCCAGCCGTCCCAGTCCTCCTCGGCGCAGCCGTCCTCGACCGACACGATCGGGTACCGGTCGCACAGGTCGACCAGGTACGCCACCATCTCCGACGGCGTGAGCACCCGGTCGCCCTCGCCGGCCAGCGTGTAGGCCCCGTCCGAGAAGAACTCGGTGGAGGCCACGTCCAAGGCAATCGCGAGGTCCTCGCCAGGAGTGAAGCCGGCCCGCTCGATGGCCTCGACCAGCACCTGGACCGCTTCCTCGTTGGAGGCGAGGTTGGGCGCGAAGCCGCCCTCGTCGTCGACGCCGGTCGACAGGCCCCGCTCGGTGAGCACCTTCTTGAGCACGTGGTACGTCTCGACGCCCCAGCGCAGCGCCTCGCTGAAGCTGGCGGCGCCCACGGGCATGACCATGAACTCCTGCAGGTCCACGTTGTTGTCGGCGTGCGCGCCCCCGTTGAGCACGTTGAGCATCGGCACCGGCAGCACGTGGGCGTTGGTGCCGCCGACGTAGCGGTACAGCGGCAGCGCCAGCTCGTCGGCCGCGGCCGAAGCCACCGCCAGCGACACCCCGAGGATGGCGTTGGCGCCGAGGCGCGCCTTGTTGTCGGTGCCGTCGAGGGCGACGAGCTGGGCGTCGACGAGACGCTGGTCGACGGCGTCCGTCCCCATGAGCGCCGACCGGATCTCGCCGTTGACGTGACCGATCGCCTCCAGGACGCCCTTGCCCCCGAAGCGCTCGCCGCCGTCACGCAGCTCCACCGCCTCGAACTGGCCGGTGGACGCGCCGGACGGCACCATGGCACGGCCCTGGGCTCCGGACGCGAGGAAGACCTCGACTTCGACCGTGGGGTTGCCGCGCGAGTCGAGGACTTCACGTCCGAGGATGTGCTCGATGCTGGACATGTGTTCCGGTGCTCCCTGTGGACCAGTGTGTCTCAACCTATATAGGGAATTGCTGGACCCTCATTCACCCACCGGGACCGGTCGAACGGGCTCGGTAGCGGTCGCGGAGGTGCTCGGCGGCGATGCGCAGGGCCGACTCGGGGTCGACGTCGGCGTCCCGGGCCTCGTCGACCAGGGTCAACAGCCGGTTGCCCAGGTCGTCGCCGTCGCCGGGATCGGCGAGCTCCCGCCAGTCGACACCCTCGGACGCCGCCCGCTTCTGCACCTTCAGGGCGTAGAGGAGCGCCGGCAGCGTGGCGGGGATCCCGTCCATCACGCTCTCCCGGCCCTTCTCCACCATCTTGTTCTGCTCCCAGGTGGCCAGGACGTCCTCGGCCGACGACGCCTCGACGTCGCCGAACACGTGGGGGTGCCGGTGGACCAGCTTCTCGTTGATGCCCCGGGCGACGTCGGCGAGGGTGAAGCGGCCCTCCTCGGCGGCGATGGTGGCGTGGAACACCACCTGGAAGAGCAGGTCGCCCAGCTCCTCCTCCAGCTCGTCGAAGCCCTCGCCCGACTCCGCGTCGAGGTGGTCGATGGCCTCGAGCACCTCGTAGGACTCCTCCAGCAGGTGACGGCGCAGGCTGTGGTGATCCTGCTCGCGGTCCCAGGGGCAGTCCTGGCGGAGGCGGTGGACGACCTCGGCGAAGGCGGCCACCTCGCCGGCGACCGGCGCGGCCAGGCGGGGGATGTACAGCGACGTGAGGTGGTCGGGGTCGACCTCGCGGTCGAGGTCGGGCCAGGCGACGGTGGCGACGCGCTCGTCGGGTAGCCCCAGGCGCTGGAGGACCGTGACGACCGACTCGCTCTTTGAAGGGAAACGACCCCATTCGGGTCGTTTCCCTTCAAAGACCTCGGCGAGGGCGAGCTTCACCTCCGACAGCACGTCGCGGTGGTCGCACTGGGCGACCAGGAGCGGCCCCCGCTCCCCCGCCGCCTCGACCCCGAAGCGGTGGCCGTCGACCAGGCGCACGCCGGCGTCGAGCGGGTCGACACCCAGGCGCTCCCAGGCCAGGTCGAGGAACGACAGCGCCGGCAGCACCTCGACCGACACCCGGCCGTCGGCCCGCAGCCGCTCCACCGACGACTCGGCGACCACCGGCGAGCCCGGCACCGCGTAGAGCACCTCGCCGTGCTCGGTCGCCGCCGCCACCAGGGCCGCGACGATGCCGTCGTACACCTCGTCGAACGACTCGGCCGTCTCGTAGAGCCCGTCGAACGTGGTCGCCTCACCCACGACCCCGGCCGACGGGTGCCGGGCCGTGCGCAGGAAGCGCCGAGGGATGCGGGCGATGGCGGCCGTCGTCGCCGCCGTGACCAGGTCGGACGTCGCCGGCCCCAGCCCGCAGACGACGACCCGGGGCCCCGCCGAGGCCGAGCCGTCCACCCGCCGCCGTCAGTTCCCCGGGGCCGCCGGGGCCGCCGGGGGCGCCGCCGGCGCTCCGGGCGCCGAGGCGGGCCCCGGAGGTGGGACGACGGCGAGCTGCTCCGGCGAGTCCTTGAACGCCTGGGCATCCCAGCTGCCGTAGCGGGAGCTCACCTCGATGTCGGTCTCGTCGATGAGGCTGTCGAGCGCCTCGCTGAAACCGTCCTCGCCGAGGCTGTCCTGGAGGCTGATCAGGCGGGAGTAGTGGTCGATCTGGTCGTCCTGGTAGTCCTCGGGGAACTCCGCGAAGAACTCGCCGTACTGCTGCTGTTGCGCCTGCTCGGCGGCCTGGAGGTGCGCGTCGGACACCTCGGCGCCCTCGTCGTCGAAGAGCTGGTCGACGAGGGCGAACGTGACCTGCTCCTGGAGGACGTTGGCCACGAACGACTGGGCGTAGCTCCCCGGAGCGTCGCCCCGGAGCTGCGACCGCGAGCTGCCCGGCTGCTGGCCGTTCTGCTGGTCGAGCGCCTGCCACAGCCGGTTGTTGCCGTAGAGCGCGGTGACCTGGGTCATCACGTCGTCGTTGGAGATGGTGGCGTCGCCCACACGGGCCGCGGCGGCCTCGTCGGCGCAGCCGCTCGCGACCACGCCGGTGAGCGCGGTCGCCACGAGGAGGATCGGGAGTCGTCGGGTGAGGCCTCGGGGCACGGCCGCCGATGCTAGATGGGCCACCGCTCACCCGGCGAGAAGCGTGAGGACGTCCAGGTCAGCCGTCAGACCATTGGGCGTCAGGCGGCCACGGCCTCGGGGATCAGCGTCGCCAGCAGGTTCACCAGCTCGGTCGCCACTCCCCGGCCACCCTTCACCGGCAGCACCAGCTGGGCCACGTCGGCCTTGTAGACCGCCTTCGGGACCAGCCGCTTCAGGCGGATCTCCTGGCTGACCTTGAGCTTCACCGGCGACAGGCGGGCCGTCCACGTGGGTGCCCCGAAGCCGGTCGTGCGCACCACGTTGACCTCGCGCAGGCCCACCCGGAAGCACTCGGCCCGCAGCCGGGCCACGTCGAGCAAGGCCTCGGCGGCGTCGGGGACCGGGCCGTAGCGGTCGACCCACTCGGCCTTCACGTCCTCCACCTGCTGCTCCGTGGTCACCGTGGCCAGGCGCCGGTAGGCCTCCAGCCGCAGCTCCTCCTTGGCGACGTAGTCGCGAGGCAGGTTGGCGTCGAGTGGCAGGTCGAGCTTGATCTCCGCCGGCTCCCGCACCTCCTCGCCCTTCAGCTCGGCCACCACCTCACTGACCATCTGGCAGTAGAGGTCGTAGCCGACGGCGGCGACGTGACCCGACTGGCCGGTGCCCAGCAGGTTGCCGGCGCCGCGGATCTCCAGGTCGCGCATGGCGATCCGGAAACCGGAGCCGAGCTCGGTCGACTCGCCGATCGTCTTGAGGCGCTCGTAGGCCTCCTCGGTGAGCACCCGGTCGCGGGGGTGGAACAGGTAGGCGTAGGCCCGCTGCCCGGCCCGGCCGACACGGCCCCGGAGCTGGTGGAGCTGGCCCAGGCCCAACATGTCGGCCCGGTCGACCACCAGGGTGTTCACGGTCGGCATGTCGATGCCCGACTCGATGATCGTGGTGCAGACGAGCACGTCGTGGCTGCCCTCCCAGAAGTCGAGCACCACCTTCTCCAGCGAGCCCTCGTCCATCTGCCCGTGGGCGACGGCGACCCGGGCCTCGGGCACCAGGTCCTTGATGCGGGCGGCGACGTGCGCGATGTCCTGCACCCGGTTGTGCACGAAGAACACCTGGCCCTCGCGCAGCAGCTCGCGCCGGATCGCCTCGGCGACGGCCCGCTCGTCGTACTCGCCCACGTAGGTGAGGATCGGTTGGCGCTCGGCCGGCGGCGTGTTGAGCAGCGTGAGGTCGCGGATGCCGGTGAGGCTCATCTCCAGCGTGCGGGGGATCGGCGTGGCGCTGAGCGTCAGCACGTCGACGCCGGTCTTCCACCGCTTGATCTGCTCCTTGTGGCTCACCCCGAAGCGCTGCTCCTCGTCGACCACCAGCAGGCCCAGGTTCTTGAAGGTGACGTCCTGCGACAGCAGCCGGTGCGTGCCGACCACCAGGTCGACCTCGCCGCTCTGCACCCCCTCGGCCACCTTGCGGGCCTGCTTGGAGGTGAGGAACCGGCTCAGCACCTCGACGCGCACGGGGTAGCCGGCGAAGCGGTCGCTGAAGGTCTGGAAGTGCTGCTGGGCCAGGAGCGTGGTCGGCACGAGGACCGCCACCTGCGTGCCGTCCTGGATGGCCTTGAACGCCGCCCGGATGGCCACCTCGGTCTTGCCGAAGCCCACGTCGCCGCACACGAGGCGGTCCATGGGCGACGGCTCCTCCATGTCCTGCTTCACCTCGACGATGGCCTTCGCCTGGTCGGGCGTCTCCTGGTACGGGAACGCCTCCTCCAGCTCGGTCTGCCAGGGCGTGTCGGGCGGGAAGGCGTGGCCCTCGGCCTGGGTGCGGGTCTGGTAGAGGACCACCAGCTCCTGGGCGATCTCCGACACCGCGGCCCGCACCTTGGCCTTGGTGCGCTGCCAGCCGTCACCGCCCAGACGGCTCAGCGACGGGCTCTCGCCGCCGGTGTAGTGGCGGACGGCGTCGATCTGGTCGGAGGGGACGTAGAGCTTGTCGTCGCCCTTGTACTCGAGCAGCAGGTAGTCACGGTCGACGCCACCGATGGCACGCTTGACCATGCCGCCGTAGCGGGCGACGCCGTGCTGGTGGTGGACGACGTAGTCGCCGGGCTTGAGGTCGTCGAAGAAGCCCTCGGCGTCGCGCTTGCGGGGGCGGGCGGCCCGGTGGGCGCGGCGGCGGCCGGTGAGGTCGGGCTCGGCGAGGACGGCGAGCTTCACCGACCGGATGACGCAGCCCCGCTCCAGGGGCTGGACCACGACCTCGGCGTTCACGCCCTCGCCGGCCAGGAGCTCGCGGACCCGGGTGGCCGATCCCTCGCCGTCGGCGCCGACGACGATGCGGTAGCCCTCGCCCTGCAGCTTGGCGAGCCGCTGGAGGAGCCCGGAGCCGTCGCCGACGACCGGGTCCCAGCCGGATGCCGCCACCGCGGGCGTGTCGGGGCCGTCGGGCACGTCGAGCAGGTGCCAGGCGGGGGCCTTGGTGTGGGCCAGCAGGCGGTCGAACTCCAGGTGGAGCTGGGGGAACGCCTTCTCGTCGGTGGCGCCCCAGGTGACGGCGAGGGTCCGGGCGAGGTCGGCCTCCTCGGCCAGGAGGTCGGCGGCGCGGTCGCGCATGCGGCGGGGCTCGGCCAGCAGGATCTGGGCGTCGTCGCCGATCACGTCGAACAGAACGTGCTCGTCGCGTGTGAGCCAGGGCAGCCACGACTCCATGCCGTCGAAGTGCAGGCCCTGGGCCAGGCGCTCCCACTGCTCCCGACCCCAGGGCTCGAGGCCGACGAGCCGCTCGGCCCGCTCGCGCACCTCGGGGGTGGGGAGCAGCTCGCGGCAGGGGAAGATGACCACCTCGGGCAGGTCGTCGGTGGAGCGCTGGTCGGCGACGGAGAACTCGGCGAGGCGGTCGACCTCGTCGCCCCACAGGTCGACGCGCACGGGGCGGTCGGCGGTGGAGGGGAACACGTCGACGATGGAGCCCCGGACGGCGACCTCGCCGCGGTGCTCGACCATCTCCTCACGGCGGTAACCGGCCGCCACCAGCTCCGCCACCAGCTCGTCGCGGTCGACGCGGGTGCCGGGGGTGATGGTGACGGGCTCGAACTCCTCCACGTGGGGGCCGAGCCGCTGGACCAGGGCCCGCACGGAGGCGACGACAACCTGGGGGGCGCGGTCGGCCTCCCGGAGGCGCCACAGGGTGCGCAGGCGGCGACCCATGGTCTCGACGCCCGGGCTGACCCGCTCGAACGGCAGGGTCTCCCAGGCGGGGAACAGCTCGACGGCGTCGTCGCCCAGGTAGGCGCCCAGGTCGCGGGTGACGCGCTCGGCCTCGGTCGACGTGGGGACGGCGAGCACGACGGGCCGGCGGCTGGAGAGGCGGGTGAGGCCGGCGGTGACCAGGGCGCGGGCCGCATCGGGGACGGCGACGGTGGCGGTCGAGCGGCCCAGCACCTGGGCGAGCGCGGGCTCGTCGCGCAGGCGGTCGGCGACGTCGTGGAGCGGGCCTGGGGACGCGACGGAGCGCGCCACGGAAGCTTCCGGGGCGGGTGACATGACCTCGCCAAACTACCGGGTCATCGGGCCGACGGCGGCGGGTTCGGACGGTTCAGGCGGGGTCGGTCGGGGTCAGGCGAAGACGACGGTGCGGCGGCCGAGGAGGAACACGCGGCCCTCGGCGTGGGCCTCGACCGCCCGGGACAGGACGATCCGCTCGAGGTCACGGCCGATGGTCTGCATCTGCTGGGCGCTCTGCGAGTGCGACACGGGAGCGACGTCCTGGGCGATGATCGGACCCTCGTCGAGCTCGGCCGTCACGTAGTGCGCCGTCGCTCCGATGAGCTTGACGCCCCGCTCCCAGGCCTGGCGGTAGGGGCTGGCGCCCCGGAAGCCGGGGAGGAACGAGTGGTGGATGTTGATGACCCGCCCGGCCAGCCGGTCACACAGGTCCTCCGACAGGATCTGCATGTAGCGCGCCAGCACGACGAGGTCGATCTGCTGGTCGGCGACGATGTGGAGGAGCTTCGCCTCGGCCTGCTCCTTCGTCGCCGGCGTGACCGGGATGTGCTCGAAGGCGATGCCGTGCCGGGCGACGGTGTCGGCGAGCGCGGTGTGGTTCGACACGACGACGGGGATGTCGACGAGCAGCTCGCCCATCTCGAGGCGGTAGAGCAGGTCGAGGAGGCAGTGGTCGACCTTCGACACCATCACCAGCGTGCGGCAGCGGCGCGGCTCGGGCCGCACGTGCAGCTCGGCGCGCAGGGTCTCGGCCCGCGGCCGGAGGGCCGCCTCGATCCGCCCGGCCTCCTCGACGGGTGTCTCGAAGCGCGTGCGCATGGAGAACGTGGTCGTCGCCTCGTCGCCGAACTGGGCGTTCTCGAGGATGTTGGCGTCGAGCTCCAGCAGGCCCTCGGCGATGCTGGCGACGATCCCGGGCCGGTCGGGGCAGGTGAGCGTCAGGATGTGGACGGCCACGTCGTCTCCTTTTTCTGCGCCGCCTCCGCCGTTAGGTCCTTGATTGTCACACCCCCTTCTTAAGGTCGGATGCATGGACACTCCGCAACTTCGGAGAAGCAGATCCCGCCGATGCTTCGTACCGTCCTCGCACCGATGAGTTTCACCGGGGGCCGAGGTCACCTTTGTTCAAGACCCCGGGTCGTCGTCCGTCGTTGACTGCGACCCGAAGCCCTTGTCATCCACAAACACCGAAAGCAGCTTCACGAACATGAGTACGTCCCCCGACGACGACATCGCGATACGGACCGAGGGCCTGGTCCGGCAGTTCGACGACATCACCGCCGTCGACCACGTCGACCTCGCCATATCGCGAGGCGAGATCTACGGCTTCCTGGGGCCCAACGGGGCTGGGAAGTCCACCACCGTCCGCATGCTGTGCACGCTGCTGGCGCCGACCGGCGGCACCGCCACGGTCGCCGGCTTCGACGTCGCCAGCCAGCCCGGCGACGTGCGGCTCCGCATCGGGGCCGCTCTGCAGGAGGCGGCACTCGACCCGAAGCAGTCCGGGCGCGAGTTGCTGCGGCTGCAGGGCCTGCTCTACGGCCTGCCGAAGAGCGCCATGGCCCAGCGGGTCACCGAGCTGGGTGAGCTGATCGACCTGTCCGACGCGCTCGACCGGCCCATCAGCACCTACTCGGGCGGCATGAAGCGCCGGCTCGACCTGGTCGCGGCCCTGGTCCACAACCCCGAGATCCTGTTCCTCGACGAGCCCACCACCGGCCTCGACCCCATGAGCCGCGCCGGCGTGTGGGCCGAAGTACGACGCCTCAACCAGCAGCTGGGCATGACGATCTTCCTCACCACGCAGTACCTCGAGGAGGCCGACGAGCTGGCCGACCGGGTCGGCATCATCAACGACGGCAAGATCGTCGGCGAGGGCAGCCCCGGCGACCTCAAGCGGGCCATCGGCGCCGACGTCATCGTCGCCCGGCTCGACAGCGACGCCAGCCCCATCTGCCCGATCGTGCTGAAGGTGCCCGAGGTCGAGACGGTCGAGGCCCACGGCAACGAGCTGGTGATCACCGCCAGCAACGGATCGGCGGCCATCAGCCCGGTCGCCGTCGCCCTCAGCACCTGTGAGATCGCCGTGCGCGACCTCACCCTGCGCACACCGACGCTCGACGACGTGTTCCTCGAGCTCACCGGCACCCACATCGAACAACGAGACAGCCACGAGGAGCTCGAGGCAGAGGAGGTATCGGCATGAGCGTCGCCGACGTCGTCGCTCCGGTAAGAGGCGACGCACTGCGCGCCCGGCCGGGCGGCCTGGTCCACGACATCACGGCGATCGCCGGGCGGGCGCTGCGCGCCGTGCCGCGCGACGTCGAGTCCATCGTTCCGCCGATCTTCATCGCCCTGTTCTTCTTCATCGTCAACGTCTCCACGCTGTCGAAGCTCACGGAGGTCCCGGGTAGCAACTTCGACTACGAGGCGTTCCAGATGCCCACGGCGATCCTGCTCGGGGTCACCGGGGTGTCCCGGGCGCCGGCCCTGGTGCTCGACGTGCAGGACGGCTACCTCGACCGGCTGCTGATGACGCCGGTGCGACGGCTGGCGATCCTGATCGGCCACATGGTCGCCGACGTGGCGGTGGCGCTGTTGCTGACGGTGCCCATCCTCCTGCTGGGCTTCGCCCTCGGCGTGCGGTTCGAGGCGGGGCCGCTGGGCGTCGTGGTGTTCATGGCGCTGGCGGCGTTCTGGTGCCTCGCCTTCGCCGGCTTCGGCTACGCCATCGCCCTCAAGACCGGCAACCCGGCCGCGGTGAACTCCAGCTTCCTGCTGTTCTTCCCGTTCCTGTTCCTCACCTCGTCGTACGTGCCGCGCTCGGAGCTGTCGGGCTGGCTCGACACGGTGGCGGGGTTCAACCCGGTGACCTACCTGCTCGAAGGCCTGCGCTCGCTGGTCCTGTCGGGCTGGGAGTGGGACGAGCTGGGCAAGGCCGTGCTGGCCATCATCCTGCTGGGCACCGTGAGCATGTCGCTGTGCTTCGGCGCCCTGCGAGGGAGGGTGCGCCAGGCCTGACGACCCGACCGCGAACCTGAGACGCGACGCGCGGTAGCGCGGCGAGTACGGTCCCGGGGGTGCGCCCCCTCCCCCGCACGTGGCGGCGCCCCGCTACGGGGGCCGCCTTCGCCGCCGCCGCTGTCGCCCTCTCTGGGTGCGACCTGCCCGGGTTCGGCGCGCCTGACCCGGCCGCCGAGGAGGGGGAGAGCATCTGGCACCTCTGGCAGGGGTTCTTCATCGCCGCCCTGGCCGTCGGTGCCCTGGTGTGGGGGCTGCTGGTCTTCGTGCTCATCCGCTACCGCCGCCGAGCCGGCGACGAGTCGATCCCCGACCAGACCGCCTACCACGTCCCCCTCGAGATCCTCTACACCGCCCTCCCGGTCGTCGCCGTGGCGATCCTGTTCGGCTTCAGCGTCGCCACCGAGGAGAAGGTGACCGACCTGGGCTCCGACCCGGCGGTCACCGTCGAGGTGGTCGGGTTCCAGTGGTCGTGGGAGTTCCGCTACGTCGACGACGGCGATGCCACCGTCACGGTCACCGGCAGCGAGGACGAGCCACCCGAGCTGGTCCTGCCCGTCGACCAGCCGGCCCACCTGCGGCTGGTCAGCGACGACGTGGCCCACTCCTTCTGGGTGCCCGACTTCCTCTCCAAGCGCGACCTGATCCCCGGCATCAGCAACGAGATCGAGGTGACCCCGACGAAGATCGGGACGTTCACCGGTCGCTGCGCCGAGTACTGCGGCCTCGACCACTGGCGGATGCTCTACTCCGTCCGGGTGGTGTCCCAGGACGACTACGACGCCTGGCTGGCCGACGCCCAGGCCGACGCCGCGTCCGCAGCCGACGAGGACACCACCGGAACGACCGTAACGACGACCGACGTGGAGGCAGACACGTGAGCGCGACGACGGTCGAGCGGCCGGCCGACGACGCCGACGACGTGGTCGTCCCCACCGGGGAGGCCCGGGGGCTGCTGGCGTTCCTCACCACCACCGACCACAAGCGGATCGGCATCGCCTACATGGTCACGGCGTTCGCCTTCTTCCTCGTGGGCGGGGCACTGGCCGAGGTCATCCGGGCCGAGCTCTACAGCCCGGGCAAGCAGGTGGTCTCGCAGGAGCGCTACAACGAGATGTTCACCATGCACGGGAGCATCATGTTGTTCCTGTTCCTGGGGCCGTTCGCCTTCGGCCTGGCGAACTACCTGGTGCCGCTCCAGATCGGCGCCCGCGACATGGCGTTCCCCCGCCTCAACGCCTTGTCCTACTGGTTCTACCTGTTCGGCGGCATCACGATGGTCAGCGGGTTCCTCACCGCCGACGGCGCCCCCGACTTCGGCTGGACCGCCTACGCCCCGCTGTCGTCGATCGTCCGCTCGCCCGAGATCGGCGCCGACCTGTGGCTGATGGCGGTGGTGCTGACCGGGCTGTCGGGGGTGCTCACCGGCGTGAACATCGTCGCCACCGTCCTGTGCCTGCGGGCCCCGGGCATGCGCATGTTCCGACTGCCGATCTTCACGTGGAACATGCTCGTGACCAGCGTCCTCGTGCTGATCGCCTTCCCGGTGATCACCAGCGCCGGCGTGATGCTGTTCGCCGACCGCCACTTCGACGCCCACATCTACGACGCGGTGGCGCACGGCGGCGTCGTGGGGTCGCCGATCCTCTGGCAGCACCTGTTCTGGTTCTTCGGGCACCCGGAGGTCTACATCCTGGTGCTGCCCTACTTCGGGGTGATCACCGAGGTGCTGCCGGTGTTCTCGTGGCGGCCGGTGTTCGGCTACGCCGGGCTGGTCTTCGCCACGATCGCGATCGCGGCGCTGTCGGTCGGCGTGTGGGCGCACCACATGTTCGCCACCGGCGCGGTCCTGCTCCCGTTCTTCACCGGGTTCTCCATGCTGATCGCGGTGCCGACCGGCGTGAAGTTCTTCAACTGGATCGGCACGCTGTGGGGCGGCCGCATCGAGCTGAAGGTGCCGATGCTGTTCGCCTTCGGCTTCCTGTTCACGTTCCTGTTGGGCGGGCTGACCGGCGTGATGCTGGCGTCGGCGCCGATCGACTTCCACGTCACCGACAGCTACTTCGTCGTGGCCCACATGCACTACGTGCTCTTCGGCGGGTCGGTGTTCGCGCTGTACGCCGGCATCTACTACTGGTGGCCCAAGTTCACCGGCCGCACGCTCGACGAGCGCCTCGGCAAGGTCCACTTCTGGATGAACCTCATCGGGTTCCACATGACGTTCTTCGTGCAGCACATCCTGGGCCTCGACGGCATGCCCCGCCGGGTGGCCGACTACCTGCCCGACGACGGCTTCACCACGCTGAACCGGGTGTCGTCGATCGGGGCGTTCCTGCTGGGCGCCTCGACGCTGCCGTTCCTGTGGAACGTGTGGCGGACGTCCCGGGGGCGTCTGGGCTCGGTCGCCGGCGACGACCCGTGGGGCGGCCACACCCTCGAGTGGGCCACCACGTCACCGCCGCCGCCGCACAACTTCGAGGGCCCGCTCCCCGAGATCCGCTCCAACCGGCCCGTCTGGGACGCCAACCACGATGACTGAGCACAGCCGCTCGCCGGTGGCCGACCGCACGGTGGTGTGGCGGGTGTTCGCCGGCATGGGCGCGTTCGTGGTCGTCATCGCGATCCTCTACTGGTTCACGTCGTACGAGGACGCGGGCAGCGTGTTGCTGGTGCTGTCGGCGGTGCTGGGACTGTGGTTCGGCACCTTCCTGTGGCTGCAGCAGCGCGGCGCCTCCGACACGACCGACCCGACCGAGCCGGACACCGGGTACCTGCCCCACGCCAGCATCTGGCCCCTGCTGATCGGCCTGGGGGCGGCCAGCATCGCCAACGGCCTGGTGCTCGGGATCTGGGTGATCGTCCCCGGCGTCGGCGCCCTCGCCTTCGGCATCACCGGCTTCGTCCGCCAGTCCCGCCACCGCAACTAGCCGCCGGCGCTCTTTGAAGGAAAACGGCCTCAATGGGGTCGTTTCCCTTCAAAGAGCTGGTTCCGGCTCAGGTGAGGCCGACGATCACGGGTTCGGTGCGGCCGCGGCGGGTGAGGTAGGCGTGCCAGACCAGGCGGGCGGCGACGGCGCGGAGGGGGCGCCAGCGGTCGCCGAGCGTCTCGACCTCCTGCGGGGTCGGCACCGTCGGGTGGCCCAGGACCTCGCCGACGCCGACCTGCAGGGCCCGGTCGCCGACCGGCCACATGTCGGGACGGCCCAGGGCGGCGAGCAGGTAGCAGTCGGCCGTCCACGGACCGATGCCGGTGAGGGCCAGCAGGCGGGAGCGGGCGTCGCTGTCGGGCAACAGCGCCAGCGCCGCCAGGTCGAGGCTGCCCTCCGCCACCGCCTCGGCCAGCAGCCGCATGTAGCGCTGCTTCTGGCGGGTGAGGCCCACCCGGCCCAGGTCGTCGGGTGCGACCGACAGCAGCGTCTCCGGCGTCACCGCGCCCAAGGCGACCATCATCCGGTCGAACACCGCCTTGGCCGACGCCAGCGAGACCTGCTGCTCGACCACCAGCAGCACCAGGGTGGCGAACGTCGCCGGCCGCCGCCAGAACTCCGGCAGACCGTAGGTGTCCACCACCGCGCCCAACGCCGGATCGCCCGCCGCCAGCTCCAAGGCGTAGGTCCGGAACGCCCCCTCGTCCAACGGCTCCAACCGCTGCACCCCGTCGATGGTCACGCCAGCTGAGGTTAGGACACGCCCTACGAGCGGATCGCACGGATGGCGGCGCTGGTGTTGTCGCGGCCGAAGCCGAGGTGGGTGTCGGGGTCGACCAGGAGCCACCACTCGCGGACTCCGGCCGCGGTCTGGACGCCGCGGATGTGGACGACGTCGTCCTCGATCGACCAGGTGCCCGACGGCGCCACCCGGCCGCCGTCCAGGAGCGTCAGCGTGGCGTCCCTCGGCCGCGGGGCCGGCCCCTCCTCCGGGTAGCCGACCAGGTGCCACTGGCCGAGGGCGTCGCCGTCGGAGATGTCGCCGGCGTCGAAGCCGGCATCGGGCGAGACCGGCCACCCGTCCGGCCCCCACACCAGGGGGCGCAGCAGCAGCGTCGAACGGCCGCCGTCGTTGCGGTTGTAGTAGTGCGTCACGAGCATCAGATCGTCGCCGTTGGCCACGACGGAGCCGTGGCCCGGTCCCACCACGTTGGCGTAGGAGCCGGTGACGGTGGTGCCGCCGTTCGCCGTCATGGGGACGCCGGCCTCGTCCAGGTAGGGCCCGGTGAGGGCCCGCGACCGGCCCACGTGGATCGAGTACGACGAGTCGACACCCCGGCAGCAGAACCCGAACGACGCGAACAGCCACCACCAGCCGTCCCGGTAGACCACATGGGCGCCCTCGATCCCCAGGAAGAACGGGTCGCGGCGGGCCAGGTTGTACGTCGGGGTGTCGGGGAGGAACTTGCCCGACGTCGGGTCGACCCGGCGCAGCATGATCCCCTGGCCGAACGAGCCCCAGGCGAGCCAGCGGTCGCCGGATCCGTCGGTGACGGCGTTGGGGTCGATCGCCATCGTGGGGCTGCCGTTGCCCGACGCCACCACCGCCCCGCCGTCCACCCACTCGTAGCGGGAGTCGGCGGGATCGAGCGTCACGTTGGTGGCGTGGCCGATGACCGCCCGGCTGGTGCCGAACACGCCGATCGACCAGTAGAGGTGCCAGCGCCCGTCGACCTTCGACACGTCGGGCGCCCAGCCGGAGATCTCGTCGGCCCGCATGCCCGGCACCTGCTCGAACGCCCACTTCGGGAGGCCGTCCGGGAAGACGCTCCCGACGCTCTCCCAGTGCGACAGGTCCGACGAGCGGCGGATCGGGATCCCCCAGCCGGTGGAGAAGACGTACCAGGTGTCGCCGTCCTTGACCATCGTCGGGTCGTGGACGCCGCCGATGTCGCCGGTCAGCTTCTCCGGCACCGTCACCTTGTCGGCCAGCACCGTCCGGAGCACCACGAACGCCAGCAGCCCCAACAGCGCCAGGGTCAGCCCCGACGGTCGCTTCTCCCCCTGGCCCTTGCCCTTGTCCGCCACGCCAGGCCGATACCCCGTTCTCCCGACCCCCAGCCGGGCGCGCCGGTGGCCGCCCCGGAGGACGGCCACCACAGAGCGCTACTTCAGTTGGGCTGCGTCAGCCGGTCTGGTCCGGGGGCCGGACGACCGGGACGGCCGGCGGCGGGGTGTCGACGGGAGGCGCCGTGGTCGGCGGGGTCTCCTCGCCGGGGACCTCGACGGTCAGGTCGGCGAAGTAGATCTCGAACTTGCAGTCGAACGAGTCCCACGTGGGGGCGATCGGCCGGCTGAAGGAGACCTGCTCGAACTCGTCGGAGAGGAGCTCCTCCGGCTCCTCCGGGCTGCAGAACCCGATTTCCTCCTCCCAGGTGCTGTTGCGGCACTCGGCGCCGTACGAGTGCACGCCCGCCTCCGTGGGAGCCGTCGTCTCGTAGCTCCACCCGAAGTCTTCGTCCATGTCGACCTCGTCGATCTGGACGAACTCATCGCCTTGGAGCTGGTAGATGACCACCACGCCGGGATCCGACTCGAGGTCGCCCTCGATGTCGGGGACGCACGGCTCCGACGGCGTCAGCGTGACAGCCTCGCCGGGCCCAGCCGGGTTGGGCGACCAGGTGGCCTCGAGCTCAACGGCGGTGGGGCCGTCGTCTGTCTGGGCACTGCTGCTGGGGGCCAGGATGACGGTCCCCAGTCCAGCCGCCGCCAGGAGGCCGACGCCGGCCAACGTTCGCTTCATAGTCACTTGCTCCGCTCCGCTCCGCGTCAGGGCGTCTCTGCCCCAGCGCCTCGAACTCCTCAGCAAAGGACCCGTGTCTAGCACCCGAGCGCGGCGAGGTGGTGAATCGAAGCACAACTGCAAACTCCGGTCCGGCCGCGCTCTCGCGGTTCCCCAACCGCCCGGCGAAAGTCCTAACATGCTCCGCCGTGATGAACAGCGGGCGGCAACGATTCCTGACACGCGTGGGCGCAGCAGTGGCTGTCGTCCTCCTCCTGGGTGCATGTGGGGGTGGCGACGACGACGCGGGCGACGACAGCGGCGGCGACGACCGTCCTGTCGAGACCACGGAACCACCCCTCGCCGACGGCACCAGCTACTACGCCGAGGCCCAGGTACCCGAGGTCCAGGTGTACGACCAGCCGGAGGCCGGCGCGGTCGTCGAGACGCTGGCCCACCCTGGCGCCCACGACGTGCCGCTGGTCTTCCTGGTCGACGGCACCGAGGTGGACACCGACCGGATCCCGGTGTTCCTGCCGACCAAGCCGAACGGCTCGAAGGGCTGGGTCGACAAGACCGCGGTCAACCTGGTGGCCAACCCCTACGGCATCACGGTCGACCTGTCGGACTTCAAGCTGACCGTCAGCAACGCCGGCGCGGTCTTCATCGACGCATCGGTGGGCCTGGGCCAGGTGGGGATGGACACCCCTGCGGGGACGTACTTCCTCAAGGAGCTCATCCAGAACCCGAACCCCGATGACGTCTACGGCCCCTACGCCTACGGCATCTCGGCCTTCACCGAGAACCCCGAGGTGGCCGACCAGTTCGGTGGCGACGGCGTGATCGGCGTCCACGGCAACAACGACCCGTCGTCGCTCGGCACGAGGGTCAGCCACGGCTGCATCCGGCTCCCCAACGACGTCATCACCGAGATGGCGGGCCTGCTGCCGCTGGGCACCCCGATCGAGATCGTCGCCTAGCTCTCCACCGGCTCGGCGTCGGGCTCCGGCTCGGCGCCGACACCGTGGCGGAGGCGGCCCGGGATCTGGCGCCAGGTGACGCGGGAGGCCGTGGGGACGCCGTCACGGGCGGAGAGCTCCTTGCACAGCCGGTAGGCGACCCATCCGGCAACCAGCGGGGCGACGACGACCGCCACCCGGAACGTCCACAGGATGGCGTTCACCGACAGGCCGAACGTCTGGGCCAGCACGTCGGACGCCCCGCCGAGGAAGCACACCAGGTAGAACGCCAGGCAGGCGACCCCCAGCGCGGTGCGCACCGGGCGCTGGCGGGGCCGGTCGGCCAGGTGGTGGACGGCGTGGTCGCCGGTGACCCGGGCCTCCAGGAGCGGCCAGGCGTAGAGCGCGGTGAACGTCAGGCCCGCCATCAGCACGCCCGGGAAGAACGGGTTGGGCACCTCGTAGCCGAAAGCCCGGGTCTCCCACCCCGGCATGATCCGCAGGGCGCCGTCGAGCCAGCCCATGTACCAGTCGGGCTGGCTGGCGGACGACACCTCGGCCGGGTCGAACGGCCCGTAGATCCAGATGGGGTTGATCTGGAACACCCCGCCCAGGAACGACACCACCGCCGCCACCAGGAAGAACAGGCCCAGCGCCTTGGCCGCGTAGGTGGGCCACAGGCGGGTGCCGACCACGTTGTCCTCGCTGCGGCCCGGGCCCGGGAACTGGGTGTGCTTCTGACGCACGAGGATCGCGAGGTGGGCGGTCAGCAGGCCCGCGATCGCCGCCGGGATCAGCAGGATGTGGATCACGTAGAGCCGCTCGATGATGTCGGGCCCGGGGAACTCGCCGCCGAACAGAAGCGACGTGACCCACGTGCCGACGAGCGGGATCGACAGCGCGATCGAGTAGGCGATCCGCAGACCGGTGCCCGACAGCTGGTCGTCGAGCAGCGAGTAGCCGGCGAACCCGTTGAACATCGCCAGGACCAGCAGCGTCACGCCGATCATCCAGTTGAGCTCCCGGGGCCGCCGGAACGCCCCGGTGAAGAACACCCGGCCCAGGTGGACCACGATCGACGCCAGGAACAGCAGCGCCGCCCAGTGGTGCATCTGGCGCATCACCAGCCCGGCCCGCACGTCGAAGCTCAGCTCCAGGCCCGAGCGGTAGGCCTCGGTCATCTCGACGCCCTGCAGCGCCTCGTAGCTGCCCCGGTAGACGGTCTCGTTGGCGCTGGGGTCGAAGAAGAACGTGAGGTACACCCCGGTCAGCACCAGGATCACGAAGCAGTACAGCGCCAGCTCGCCGATCATGAACGACCAGTGGTCCGGGAACACCTTGTTGAGGACCGTCCGGGCGAACTGCGCCGTCCCCAACCGGTCGTCGACCCACCGGGCCAACCGGCGACTCAGCATGCGAGGCCCCTCATCGGCCGCGGTCCCAGAAGCCGGGGCCGACGGGGCCGGAGAAGTCGTCGGTGGCGATCAGGTAGCCGTCGTCGTCGACGCCCAGCGGCAGCTGGGGCAGCGAGCGGGCGGCGGGGCCGAACACCGGACGGGCGCCGTCGAGCACGTCGAACGTCGACTGGTGGCACGGGCACAGCAGCAGCCCCTCCTCCGCCTGGTACAGGCCGACCGGGCAGCCCACGTGGGTGCACAGCTTGGAGTAGGCGACGATGCCCTCGACCGTCCAGTCGCCGCGGCCGGAGCGGGGCGTGAAGTCCTGGCTGTCGCGGGTGCGGATGAGCAGCGTGGGGGCGTCGGCGTCGTGGGTGTGATCCTCGGGCCACACGGTGACGACCCCGTCGGCCGGCAGCTCCGACGGCCGCACCGGCGAGCCGTCGGCCTGCACCACCCGCACGTTGCCGGGGGCGTAGGCGGTGCGCTTGAGCCCGCCGCCGGGACGGGGGCCGAGCGACCGGAGGGGGAACAGCAGCGCCGCCCCGAAGGCGGTCAGGGCGCCGGCGGCCGAGGTCAGCAGCAGGCGGCGGCTGCGCAGCGGCGTCTCGCCGGCCTCGAAGTCCTCGGTGAACGCGGCCACCTCCTCGTCGGTCGACGCCAGCGTCTCCCGCTCCTCGGCCACCTCGCCGCCGGGCATGAAGTGCTTGGCCCACAGCACGATGCCGACGCCGATGCCCCCGGTGACGACCGCCAACAGGACGCCCTCGAACTGGGCGTCGCCGCCCCGCCAGTAGGTGATCGCCAGCCCGATGGCGGCCAGCATCGCCACGAAGAAGCACAGCGCCGCGGCCCGCTCGACCCGCTCGCCCTCGGCAGGCTGGGTCATGCGTCGTCCTCCTCGTCCGGCTCGTGTCGCTCCGCAGCCGGCTTCTCGATGGGGCTGCGGGTGCCGATCCAGAACACCAGCGCCAGCAGCGCCCCGATGCCCACCAGCCAGGCGACGAACCCCTCGGGGATCGGGCCCGTGCGACCGATGGGCAGGCCGCCGGGGTCCTCGGGCGACTTGAGGTAGCGGACGTAGAGCGCCAGGTCGTTCAGGTCGTCGGCGCTGACGATCTCGGGGCCGAACACCGGCATCTGGCCGGGACCGGTGCGGACCGCCGCTCCCACCTGCGAGGGGGTGGCGTCGGCGAGCCCGGGAGCGGCCCGCCCGTAGCTGAGCGCCCCACCGCTGCCCGAGGCGCTGTGGCAGGCCTGGCAGTTGGCCCGGTAGAGCAGGCCCCCGTTGGCGAGGTCGGCGTCGGACAGGTCGACGTCCGGTAGCGCCGGCCCGTCGCCCAGCGACGCCACGTACGCCACCAGGGCGTCGATCTGGTCGGGCGAGTACGCCGGCTGGTTGCGGGTGGGCTGCTCGCCGGGGCTGTTGAGCGGCATCCGCCCGGTCGACAGGTAGTAGTACGCCCCGGCCTCGCCGGCGTCGACCAGCGACGGGCCGCCGGCCGAGCCGTCCACGATCTCGACGCCCTCGCCGTCGGCGCCGTGGCAGGTCACGCAGCCGGTGGCGAACAGCTGGCGGCCCTCGGCGACGAGGTCGTCACCGGGGTCGTCCTGGGCGGAGGCGCCGACCGCCATGAGCGCGGTGACGGCCGCCGTCACGACGAGCGGCAGCGAGGTCAGCAGGAGCCGTCGCACGGCCTCACCGCAGCAGGTAGATCGTGGCGAACATGGCGACCCACACGACGTCGACGAAGTGCCAGTAGTAGCTGCACACCTCCACCGTCGGCAGCGACGGCACCTGCGAGCGCCCGTGCACCGCCCACGCCACCGCCCCCATGAACAGCAGGCCGCCCAGCACGTGGAGGCCGTGGAACCCCGTCATCAGGTAGAAGATCGAGCCGTAGGCGTGGTCGTCGATCGAGAACGACGCCTGGGCGTACTCGAGCGCCTGGTTCGACAGGAACACCGCACCCAGCAGGGCGGTCACGCCGAGCCACCGGACGGCCCGCCGGGTGCCGGCCGGGCCGGGCTCGTGGCGCACGGCGTGGAGGGCCAGGTGCATGGTGAAGCTGGAGGCGACCAGCACCACGGTCGCCAGGCCGGTGCGGAGGGTCTCCAGCTCGACGTCGTCGGGCGGCCAGGTGTCGTTGATCGACCGCAGCGTGAAGTAGGCGGCGAACAGTCCAGCGAAGAACATCAGCTCGGACGCGAGCCACACCACGACACCCACCCCGAGGGGCGACAGGCCCGACGTCGACGGCTCCGGCGGGTGCGCGGCGGCTCCGTCGGTGGGCCCCGGAGGCTGGGTGGTCACCGCCACAGGAGGGTGTCTACCACGACACTCCGTAGGCGCCGCGGTTCTCGCTACCGTCGGCGCGGTGCGATTCACGGACCTGCTGACCGGGTGGGGGTTCGACCCGGCCGCCGCGATCGTGATCGCCCTGGTCGGAGGCCTCTACCTCCTGGGCGTCCGGCGGCTGGCCGCGAAGGGTCGACGCTGGTCGCCGGCCCGCAGCGCCGCCATGGCGGGAGCGCTGGTGGCGGGCGTTGTCGCCACCCAGTCGGGCGTCGGGCGCTACGAGAGCGACCGGATGTGGGTCCACATGGTCCAGCACGTGCTGCTGGGGATGGTCGTGCCGCTGCTGGTGGTGCTCGCCGCGCCCCTCACCCTCGCCCTCCAGACCGCCCGACCCGGCACCCGCCGGGGCCTCCGCCGGGCCCTCCACTCCCCGGCCGCCCGCGTCCTCGGCCACCCGCTGGTCGGCTGGTGCCTGTTCGGCGGCAGCCTCGTCGTCCTCTACCTCACCCCGCTGCTCGACGTCGCCGCCCGCGCGCCCCTCGTCCACCTCCTGGTGCACGCCCACGTGGTGACGATCGGCCTCCTGTTCCTGGCGCCGCTGGTGGGGATCGATCCACTCCCTGCACGGCTCGCCCCGCCCGCCCGCCTCCTGGCGCTGCTGGCGGCGGTGCCGTTCCACGCCGTGATCGCCCTGGCGCTCACGTCCGCGGGCTCCCCCGTCGCCCCGGAGACCTACCCGTCGCTCGACGACCAGCGGGCCGCCGCGGGCCTCTTCTGGGGGTCGGGCGAGATCCTCACCCTGGTCGCGGCGGGCATCGTGGTGCGGCAGTGGTGGGTGGCGGAACAGCGGGCCGCCGCCCGGGACGACGCCCGCCGCGCCGGCGTCAGCCCAGCCCCCGCAGGAACGCCAGCAACGCCTCGTTGACCTCGACGGGCTTCTCCTGCTGCACCCAGTGGCCGGCCCCGGGGACCATGGTGATGCCCCGCAGGTCGTCGACCCACTGCTTCATCCCGTCGGGCGGCGTCATCGCCACCACCGGGTCGGCCTGACCGCCCACGTAGGCCCCCGGCACCGTCACGTGAGCGCCGTCGTACGCCTCGGTCAGCGACCAGTTGCGGTCGAGGTTGCGGTACCAGTTGAGGCCGCCCGTGTAGCCGGTGCGGGTGAACGCCGCGACGTAGTGGCCGAGCTCGTCCGGGGTGATCCAGGCGGACGGGCCGTCGGGCTCGGAGAGGCGCTCGACCAGCCCCCGCCCGTCGCGCGCGCCCGCCATCTGGGCCAGCTGCGCCAGGTCGGCCTCGCCGCTGACCGTGTGCAGGAAGCGGCGGATGGTCGTCGCCGGGTCGCGGCCCAGGTCGGCGTCGGCCACACCGGGCTCCTGGAAGTAGAGCATGTAGAACCACATGTCCGTGAAGATCTGCTTGAAGATCTGGGTCGGCGGGGCCGGTGCCCGGGCGATGAACGGCACGCTCATCCACATGGCACCCCGCACCCGCTCGGGCGCCCGCAGCACCAGGTGGGACACCACGTTCGAGCCCCAGTCGTGGCCGACGAGGTCAGCCCGGTCGGTGCCCAGGACGTCGAGCAGCCCGAGGATGTCGTCGGTCAGACCGACGATGTCGTAGTCCTCGATCGCCGCGGGGCAGGTGGTCCCGCCGTAGCCCCGCTGGTCGGGGGCGACGGCGTGGTAGCCGGCCGCGGCCAGCGCCGGCAGCTGGTGCCGCCACGAGTAGCCGAGCTCGGGGAAGCCGTGGCACAGCACGACGACCGGCGCACCCGGCTCGCCGTCCTCGTACAGGTGCATGTCGATCCCGTTGCCGACCGCGACCGTGCGCTCCCTCATGACGAGCCCTTCTCGGCCTGGTTCTTGGCCTTCTCGTCGTTGTGGCGCTGGATCGACGACATGATCGCCGCCCCCGCGGCGCCGATGAACTGGGGCCGGTTCTCGGCGGCCCAGTCGCGGCTGGCGGTCAGGCTGGTGGACGAGCCCTGGAACACCGGCATCACCTCGCGGGCGATCAGCTCGTACGACCGCCGCGTCGCCGACCGGTCGGCCCACTCGTGCGCCATCAGCAGGTAGGCGCCGAACCCGCCGTTCGACTGCTCCTCCAGCCGGGCGATCTGGGCGATCGCGTCGTCGGGCGTGCCGATCACCGCGAACCCGGTGCCGTTGAGCACCTCGACCAGGTCGTCGTCGGAGGTGCCCTCGGGCGCCAAGGGCAGCGCGGCCACCCGGCGGAAGTAGTCGACCCACTGGGCCAGCCCGAACTCGACGTCCCGCGCCGCCTGCTCCCGGGTGTCGGCGATGTGCATCGGCCCGACCAGCCGCCAGCCCTGGCGGTCGGCCGTGGTGCCGAACTGCTCGGCCCGCTCCTCCATCACGTCCCAGTGGTAGCCGAGGGCGTCGAACCCGCCGGCGGAGGTGGCGCCGATGGACAGCAGCGAGCAGCCGAACCGCCCCGCCGCCCGCGGCCCGCTGGGCGACACCTGGGCGGCGACCGCCACCTCGAAGTGCGGCCGCTGGTACGGGCGCAGCTGCAGGCGGGCGTCGCGCAGGGTGAACCAGTCGGTCTCGTAGCTGACGGGCTCCTCGCTCTGCAGCAGCAGGAGGATCGCCTCGAGCGCCTCCTCCATCATGTCCCGCTGCTTCGCCACGTCGATGCCCATCATGTAGGCGTCCGACGGCAGTGCCCCCGGCCCGACGCCCAGCATGATGCGACCCCGGGTGAGGTGGTCGAGCAGCACCATGCGGTCGGTGAGGAGCAGCGGGTGGTGGTAGGGCAGCGACGACACGCCGGTGCCGAACCGCAGGTGGCGGGTGCGCTCGGCGGCGACGGCGATGAACACCTCGGGCGAGGCGATGATCTCGTAGCCGGCGGAGTGGTGCTCGCCGATCCACGCCTCGTCGAAGCCGAGGCCGTCGAGGTGGACCACCAGCTCGAGGTCGCGCTCCAGCGCCAGGGTGGGGTTCTGGCCCACGGGGTGGAACGGGGCCAGGAAGATGCCGAACCTCATGTCGTGCTCCCTTCGCCGGACGTGCCGGTGGGCCTCACCAGGATCTTGCCGTGGTCGCCGGGGTTGGCGAGCGTGGCGAACGCGCCGGGCACGCCGTCGAGGTCGACGATGTCGGTCACCAGGGCGTCGGCGCCCGGCATCCCCTGGGCGAGCCGGTCGAGCGTGGTCGCGTACTCCACCGGCGTGTAGCCGAAGGCGAAGCGCATCTGCAGCTCCTTCACCACCCCGAAGAAGGGCTCGATGTGGTCGGTCTGCATGCACACGCCGACCACCACGATCCGGGCTTTCGGCGGGGCGCCGTCGATGATCGTCTGCAGCACGCCGGGGACGCCGACGGCCTCGAAGATCACGGCGTCCTTGAAGGTGCCGCCGAACATCTCCTGGGCGCCCCGCTCGAGGACGGTGGCGGGGACCCCCAGCTCCGACCACCTGCCGTACGGCGACGTGGCGGCGGGATCGACCACCTCGTCGGCGCCCACCAGCTCGGCCAGCTGGCGGCGCCGCGGCGAGAAGTCGGCGGCGATGACGTGACCGTGGCCCCGGGCCTTGAGCGCCGCCACCACCGCCAGGCCGACCGGCCCGCAGCCGACGACCAGGCACACCTCGTTGCCGGTCAGGCCCGCGAGGCCGACCGCGTGCTCGCCCACCGCGAGCGGCTCGGTGAGGGCGGCGATCTCGGTGCTCACGTGGTCGGGCACCGGCAGGAGCAGCATCTCCTGCAGCACCATCAGCTCGCCGAGCGCACCCGGGTAGTCGTTCGAGTAGCCGACGGCCTCGACGCCGGAGGGCGAGAGCAGCGTCGGCACGCTGCACACCCGGGTGCCGACCGGGAGCGTCCCCGCCGTGTCCGGGCCGTGCTCCACGATCTCGGCGCAGAACTCGTGGCCGAAGACGACGCCCCTGGCGGGGTCCATGGGGTTGGGCCCACCGACCTTGCCGGTGAGCTCCACGAAGTGCTCGAGGTCCTGGGCGGCGTGCAGGTCCGACCCGCAGATGCCGCACGCCAACGGTCGGACCAGCACGTGGCCCGAGCCGGGCGTCGGCGCCGCGACGTCGGTCACCTCCAACCCGCCGGGACGAGTCACCGCTGCACGCATGCGTTCCCCCTTCGCTGCAGCCGCTGAGTCCTCAGTACCATATGAGACTCAGGTATCAGTCTCCAAGGGAGGGACGGCCGGGTGCAGGGGATCGAGCAGCACAGCCTCGTGATCGCAGGGGGCGGTGTCGCCGGGATGGCGTTGGCGCTCGCCGCCGGACGCCAGGGCGCCCGGGTGGTGGTCGTCGAGCGCGACCCGGCGCCCGTCGCCGACTCGCCCGAGGCCGCCTTCGGGGCCACCCGCCGCGGCGCGCCCCAGGTGCACCAGGGCCACGGGTTCCTGGCCCGCCTCACGCTGGTGCTGCGGGAGCGCTTCCCCGACGTGCTCGACGCCCTGGTGGCGGCCGGCGCCCGTCCCCTGCCGCTGACGCGTGACCTGGGCGACCCCCGCCCCGGCGACGAGGACCTGGCGATCCTGGCCGTGCGCCGGACGACCCTCGAGTGGGTGCTGCGCCGGGCGGTGCTGGCCGAACCGAACGTCGAGCTGCGCGGCGGCGCGGCGGTGGCGGGTGTCGTCGCCGAGTCGGCGGCCGGGCTGGGCGGGGCGGGCGAGGTGCCGCACGTGACCGGGCTCCGTCTGGAGTCGGGCGAGGTGCTGCCGGCCTCGACGGTGGCCGCCTGCACGGGGCGCCGGGGCGACGTGCCCCGCTGGCTGGGCGAGCTGGGCGTCGTGGTGCCCGAGGAGGAGCACGACACCCGCCTCGTGTACCTCACCCGCTGGTACCGGCAGCTCGACGTCGACGGCTCCGGGGTCGTGCCCGAGCTGCCGCCCCGCCTCGGCGGCGACCTCGGCTACCTCAAGTACCTGGCCGTCCCGTGCGACGGCGGCACGTTCTCGATCACCCTGGCGGTGCGGGGCACGGACTCCGAGCTGCGCTCCGCCCTCGCCGACCCCGACCGGTTCGAGCAGACCTGCCGGATGCTCGCCGGTCCCGGCCAGCTGTTCACCGACAGCCCGATGGAGCCGCTCGGCCCCGTGTTGCCGATGGGCGGCCTGGTGAACCGGCTGCGGCGCTTCGTCGACGCCGCCGGGGCGCCGCTGGTGACCGGGTTCCACACCGTCGGCGACGCCCACACCTGCACCAATCCCCTGTACGGGCGGGGCTGCGCGCTGGCCTTCGTCCAGGCGACGCTGCTCACCGACGCGCTCGTCGCCCACCCGGATGACCCCGCGGCCCGGGTCGTCGCCTACGAGAAGGGGTCGGCCCGGGAGGTCGAGCCCTGGTACCAGGCGGCGGTGCAGATGGACGCCTGGCGACCCCCGAGGGAGCCCGTCGGGCCCGGTGAGCCCGGTCGGGAGACCCTGACCGACGTGTTCGCCCGCATCGTCGCCGACGGCGGCAACGACCCGGTGATCGGGCGGGGCATCCTGCGCCTGTTCAACCTGCTGCTGCTGCCGCAGGACCTGATGGCCGACGGCGAGTTCCTCAGCGCCGTGGCCCCGATCGTCGCCCGCCCCGCGCCGGCGACGCCGCCCCCACCGGAAGGCCCCACCCGCGAGGAGGTGCTGGCGTGACCGCCGTCCCGGCCGAGTCGTCGCTGCGGGCGCGGAAGAAGCGGCGGACCCGGGACCGGATCTTCGAGGCCGCCGTCGAGCTGTTCTCCGCCCGGCCCTACGGCGAGGTCACGGTGGAGGAGATCTGCGAGAAGGCGGAGGTCGGGCGGGCCACGTTCTTCCGCTTCTACGGCTCGAAGGCCGGCCTGCTGGGCGAGTTCAGCCGGCGCCTCACCGACCAGATCGCCCGCCGGCTCGACGGCCTGCCCGACGCCACCGCCACCGAGCAGCTGTGGGTCGTGCAGGACGAGATCACCACGGCCTGGGGGCTCAGCGGGACGTCCACCAGGGACATGGCCCGCGAGTGGATGCGCAGCGCCACCATCGCCGACATGTCCGATGCCCACCCGCCCGAGCTCCTGGGCCTGATCGCCGACGTCGTGCGGGAGGGCCAGGCATCGGGCGAGTTCACGTCCGCCTACGAGGCCGACTTCGTGGCGTGGATCGTGCTGGCGGCGATCTCGTCGGTCACCGCCAGCTGGCTGGGGTCGGGCGACGACGCCTCGCTGGTCAGCGGCACCCACGACACGGTGGCGTTCCTGCTGTCGGGCCTCGCGACCTAAGCCCGGCGAAATGTGCACAGGAACGCACGGAATCCGTGCGACCAGGTGCACATTTTCCTAGGCCCGGGTGTTGTAGCGGTTCATCGCCGCCCCGACGCCGTCGTCGAGGATCATCTCGACGGCGTCGGCGGCCTCGACCACGGCGATGTCGAGCTCGGTCTGCTCCTTCTTGCCGGGGCGCTTCAGCACGTGGTCGGCGCCCTGCTCCTTGCTCTGCGGCTTGCCGACACCGATGCGGACCCGCAGGAAGGCGTCGGTGTGCAGGTGCGCTTTGATCGACCGCAGCCCGTTGTGCCCGGCCAGCCCGCCGCCCTGCTTCACCTTCACGCGGCCGGCGGGCAGGTCGAGCTCGTCGTGGACGATCACCAGCCGCTCGGGGTCGTCGATGCCGTGGCGCTTCACCAGCAGCTGGACCGCCTCGCCGGACAGGTTCATGTAGGTGTGCGGGATGGCGAGCACCAGCCGCTGGTCGCCGACCCGCACCTCGGCGACGTCGGCCCGCTCACGGCTCTTGCGGAACGACCCGCCGTGGCGCTCGGCCACCAGCCGGATGGCCTCGGCGCCCAGGTTGTGGCGGGTGCCGGCATAGTCCCTGCCGGGGTTGGCCAGGCCGACCACCAGCAGGTCGGCCGGGGTGCCGCGCCGTTCGGCAGCGGCACCCCTACGACCGAAGATCGACATGCGCTCGCGCTAGTCGTCGGAGGAGTCGGAGCCGCCCTCGCCGTCGGCGGCCTCGCCCTCGCCCTCGGCACCTTCCTCGCCGGCGGCAGCCTCGGCGGCTTCGCCCTCCGCCGCCTCGGCCCCGACGGCCCGGGTGACCTGGGCGCTGACGACGGCCTGCTCGAGGTCGACGTCGGTGGTGACGCCGCGGGGCAGGGTCACCTCGGCGAGCGTGATGGTCATGCCGATCTCCAGCTCGGAGATGTCGAGCGTGAGGTGGCCGGGGATGTCGGCCGGGATGGCGTGCACGGTGAGCATGTGCAGCTCCTGCGCCACCACGCCGCGCTCCTGCAGCACCCGGGTGGGCTCGCCCTCGAGCTGGATGGGCACCTCGGCCGCCACCGGCTTGTTCCGCTCGACCACCAGGAAGTCGACGTGGACCACGTCGCGGCGCACGGGGTGGCGCTGCAGGTCCTTGACGATGGTGGGGTGCGTCACGCCGGACATGTCGAGCTCGATGACCGCGTTGAGGCCCTTGTCGGTGGTGAGGGCCTGGCGCAGCTCACGCCACACGACGGTCACGGCGGTGGGGTCGACGCCGGAGCCGTACACCACGCCGGGGACCTTGCCCTCGGCCCGCAGGCGGCGGGAGGCGGCGGAACCAGTGGTACGGCCGGTACCGGCCGTCAGAACGATCTCAGCCATCGGAGACTCCTACTTCAGAGATCACGCCGGAGCGCATCAGTTGATCGGGGGGAAGTCGGACCAGGTTAGTGGCCCTCCGCCGCGCACCGGCAAAGTACTGTCGGCGCCGGCACGGCACGGCGGTGTGCCGCAGACGGAGGTGCAGCGGACATGGCAGGGCGGGGAGCAGCGATCGGCAAGGCAGGTGCGCACCTGTTCGCCTGGGTTCTCGGCGTGGGCGTCGTGGTGGCGCCATGGGTGGCGATCGACCAGGTGCCGATCGACGTGAACGACTGGGCCAGCATCTACGTGGCCGGGGCCGTGGGCGGCCTGGCGCTGGAGATCCTGCTGGGACGGGGCCGCCTGGAGCTGCCGGCCCCCTCGGCGATGAGCAAGGAGGAGGGCGACGCCGATCCCCGGCGCCCCTTCGGCCCGGTGATCGACCTGGGGTTCCTGGCCCGGGTGGCGTCGTCGGGCATCGCCGCCGTGGCGCTGCTGCTCGTGTACTACGCACTGGTGGGCGACGCCGACACGGCGGCGGAGTTCGAAGCCCTGGCGTCCGACCCGGCCACCTTCGGCTGGGCGGTGTTCCTCGGCGCCTCGTCGCCCGCCATCTGGACGGCCGCGGGGCGGATGGTCGACGCCCGCATCGCCGCCGCCGAGGCCACCCACAACGCCAAGCTGGAGAAGCTCAACGCCGCCCAGACGGCCGACGCGAACGCTGTCCTGGCCGACGCCAACTCGTCGCTCACGTCGACCATCACGGCCGCGGCCGCCGAGCTGCGGACCGCTGCCGAGGGCGCCGAGGTCATGGCGGTGGCGCCGGCGATCGGGGTCGCTCCGGTGGTCGAGGCGGGCGCGGTGATGGACGACATCGAGGAGGTCCTCGGCGAGGCCGCCGCGGCGGAGCCGGGCGAGGTCGACGTGAAGTCCCTGTCGGAGTCGCTGTTCGAGCGCCTGCCGGTCGCGGTCGCGGGCCTCACCGGCCCCCCGGTCGTCACCGTGGAGACCCCCACCGCCCGCGCCCTCTCGATCCTCGAAGAGGGCATCGCCAGCGCCTGACCATGGAGCTGGACGCCCTGTTGGCCGAGGCTCTGGCCACCGGCGACGTCTCCGAGCTCCGCACCACGCTGAACCTCGGCCTGGTGCCGCGGTTCGCGCAGGCCGTCGGTGCGATGGTCACCCGACCCGACCCTCCGGTCGCGGCGTTGGAGTCGCTGCTCGACGGCTGGGCCGCCCTGCCGGTCCCCGGCGACGATCCCGAGGCGATCCTCGCCGGCGCGGCCTACGCCGCCTACGGCGAGGTCGGCGCCGTCCGACCGGACTGGTGGGACGACGAGATCGCCAAGCTCCGCCGGGGCGCCACCGACGACCGCCGGCCGGTCCGGGAGACGGTCGCCCAGGCGCTGCAACGCCTCCTGGAGGCCGACTGGCCGCGCACCGTCGAAGCGCTCCGGTCGTGGGCCGCGGATCCCGCGCCGCTGGTGGTCCTGGCCGCGGCCGCCGCTGTCGCCGAGCCCCGCCTGGTCCGCTCCGAGCCGGCGGCCCGCGACGCCGTCGAGGTCCAGCGCCGGGCCGTCGCCGCCTACCGGTCGCTGCCGCCCGAGCGCCGGCGCCGGGACGACGCCATGACCCTCCGCCAGACCCTCGGCGCCACGCTCGCGGTGACCGGCGACCTCACCCTGCTGGAGGAGCTGGCGTCGTCGGACGACCCCGACCTCCGCTGGATCGCCCGCCAGAACCTGGGTTAACGCCCTTCCGCCGCCAGGATCAGCCGCCACGACGCCAGCCCGTGCCGGCACCATCCGTCGGGCAGCACGAGGCAGTGGTCCGGCGCCCGGCACACCCCGTCGGCCGACCAGTCGGCCAGCGTCTCGACGTCCGGCTCGGCCCACCCGCTGTTCACCTCGAACCACTCGTGAGCGTTCCGCACCGCGTCCCCCGCCGTCCGAGTCATCTCCAAAGGATGCCGGAGAAGCCCCGGAAAATGGTGGTTATAGGAGGGGAACACATGTACGGTACGACGTATGTACGAGACGGTCAGAGACACACTGGCGACAGCGATCCGGGAGCTCGTCATCCCCGTCGATCCGGTCGCCCTGACCGACTGCCTCGGGCTGCTCGACCAGCTGCACGCCACCGTCACCACCGCAGTGGGCGACTTCGACCGCGCCGAGGCCTGGCGCGAGTCGGGTGCGGTGAACATGACCGCGTGGCTCAAGTCGACCGGTCGCAGCGCTCGGAATGCTCATGGGATGGCGCGGACGGCGCGGCGGTTAGGTGACCTGCCGGTGCTCGCCGAGGCGTATCGGAACGGGACGCTGTCGTCGGGGCAGGTGCAGGCCATCGTCGTGAACCTCAACGACGCCATCACCCCGTTGTTCGCGTGGGCCGAACCCGATCTGGTGCCGACGCTGGCGGCGATGTCCGTGGCCGATGTGGCCACGGCGATGCAGGCATGGGCCCAGGCGGCGAAGGACTCGCTGATCGACCCCACCGACCCCGAACCCGCGCGGCCCGAACGGCACCTCCATGTGTCGCGGACGATGAACGGCCGCCGCGAGCTCTCCGGATCACTCGACCCCGAAGCCGGTGCCATCACCGAGACCGCCCTGCGGTTGGCGGCCACTGATGACGTCGACGGGGAGCCGGAGCGGACGCCCGCGGAACGTCGGGCCGACGCGCTGGTCGACATCCTGCGGTACTTCCTCGACCACCAACAGACCCACCGCGGGGGCCGGCACCGGCCGCACCTCAACGTGTTCCTCGACCTCGACGACATCGACGCCGACGACGAAGCCACCGGCTGGCTACCCGACGGCACCACGGTGGACTCTGCCACCATCCTGCGATTGGCGTGTGACGCCGGAGTCCACCGCGTCATCACCGAAGGCCGCTCCAGCATCCTCGACTACGGCACCACCACCCGCACCGTCCCCGCCAGCCTCTTCAACGCCCTCGTGGCACGCGATCGCCACTGCCGCTTCGGTGACTGCGACCGGCCACCGCAATGGTGCGAAGCCCACCACGTCGAACACTGGAACCGCGGCGGATCGACCGAGCTCGGGAACCTCGTGTTGGAATGCTCCCGCCATCACCACCTCGTCCACCAACCCGGGTGGCACGCCAAGTTGCTTCCCGACGGCACCTACAAGATCACCACACCCACCGGACGAGTCATCCAGAGCCGACCACCCGGACGACCACCCGACCTCTTCGAGCGACCAGAACGAGGGAGCGGGCCGTGAGCAGGATGTCAGTTCTGGTTGTGGCCGCCGAAGATCTCGGAGACGGAGGTGTTCTGGAACACCGCGTCGATGGCGTCGGCGATGATCCGGGCGACGGAGAGCACCTCGAGCTTGTCGATCTGCTTCTCCGACGGCAGCGGCAGGGTGTCGGTCACCACGATCTTGGTGATCACCGAGTTCTTCAGTCGGTCGATCGCCGGGCCCGACAGCACACCGTGCGTCGCCGCGGCGAAGACCGCTCCGGCGCCCCGCTCCACCAGCTGCTCGGCGGCGGCGCAGATGGTGCCGGCGGTGTCGATCATGTCGTCGATCAGCACGCAGGTGCGGCCCTCGACGTTGCCGACCACCTCCTTGGCCTCCACCGCGTTCTTGGCGCCCCGTACCCGTCGCTTGTGGACGATGGCCAGGTCGGCGTGCAGGGCGTTGGCGTAGCGCTCGGCCACCTTCACCCGGCCGGCGTCGGGCGACACGACCACCAGGTCGTCGCCGGCGTGCGCCTCCAGGTACTCGATCAGCACCGGCATGGCCACGAGGTGGTCGAACGGCTGGTCGAAGAAGCCCTGGATCTGCCCGGAGTGCAGGTCGACCGACATGAGCCGGTTGGCGCCCGCGGCCTCGAACATGTTGGCCACCAGCTTGGCGGTGATGGGCTCCCGGCCCTCGGCCTTCCGGTCCTGGCGCCCGTAGCCGTAGAACGGCATGACCGCGGTGATGCGGCGGGCCGACGCGCGGCGAGCGGCGTCGACCATGATCAGGTGCTCCATCAGCGCGTCGTTGATGGAGCCGTGGCCGCTGGCACCGTGGCTCTGGATGATGAACACGTCCATGCCCCGGACCGACTCGCCGAAGCGGCAGTGGATCTCGCCGTTGGCGAAGTTGCCGAGCTGCGTGTCCCCCAGCTCTATGCCCAGGTGATCGGCGATGTCACGGGCCAGGGGCTCGTTGGCCCTTCCCGAGACCACATGCAGCTTCCTGACACTTGCCGGGTCCATATATCGGCTCTCGCTCTCCGACCGCCGTGCTTACACGTCGCTCGCAGCATAGAACGGCCCGGTTCTGGTCCCGGGAGGAATCCTGTCACCAGGCACGAGAGAGGCGAACGGGCCGACCACGGCGTTGTCGCCCACGTCGGCCTGCACCCCCACGCTGCGGAACACCCGCGCCCCGTCGCCCACCCGGGAGTCGAGCAGGTCGGTGGCGGGGCCGATCTCGGCGCCGTGCTCCACGTAGGTCTGCCCCCGCAGCACGGTGCCGGGCCACAGGGTGACGTCGGTGGCCAGCACGACGTCGGCGTCGATGTAGGTGGCCGCCGAGTCGACGATGGTGACGCCCAGGTGCATCCAGCGTTCGTTGATGCGGCGCCGCAGCTCGACCTCGGCCCGGGCCAGCTGGACCCGGTCGTTGACGCCGTGGGTCTCCTCGGGGTCACCGGCCATGTTGGCGACCACCTGGTAGCCGGCGTCGGCCAGCACCTCGACGACGTCCGTCAGGTACAGCTCGCCCTGGCTGTTGTCGGGCGTGAGGCGACGCAGGGCAGGGGCGAGCAGGCCGCGCCGGAACACGAAGATGCCGGTGTTGATCTCGTCGATCGCGTGCTCGGTCTCGTCGGCGTCGCGCTGCTCGACGATGCGCCGCACCCGGCCGTCCTTGTCGCGCACCACCCGGCCGTAGCCGGTGGGGTCGTCGAGCCGGGCGCTCAGCACGGTGCAGGCCGCGCCCGACATCCGGTGCTCCGACACCAGCTCGGCGAGCGTGATGGGCCGCAGGAGCGGCGTGTCGCCGGGGAGGACCAGCACGTCGCCGCCGTCCTCGGCCTCGTCGAGGTCGTCGTCCGGGAGCCCGGTGAGCCCGACGGCCACGGCATCGCCGGTGCCGCGCTGGTAGTGCTGCTCCACGAAGTCGAGCGGGAACGGGCCCATGTCCTCTTGCAACTTCTTGGTGACGACCTCGGCGCCGTGGCCGACGACGACCACCGCCCGGTCGACGTCGCAGTCGGCGAGGGCATCGAGGACGTGACGAACGAGGGGCCGGCCGACGAGGAGGTGGAGGGGCTTCGGACGAGCCGAACGCATGCGTGTGCCATGGCCAGCAGCAAGCACGATCGCGGAGAGAGGCCGCGCGGTCATGCCCACGTTGTAGCGCACCCACGCCACCTCCCGAACCCACCCCACCTCGAGCGGGGGTGGGGTCAGGTGGCGAGCCAGGTGACCCAAGCGACAGGTTGGCCCTGGCGGACGCGCTCGCCCGGGAGGACCAGGAGGCCGCGGAAGACGCCGTCGAAGGGGCTCTCGACCATGCTCTTCTCGCCGGAGTGCACCAGCATCCCGATCGATTCGCCGGCCATGATCCGCCCGACGTCGGTGATGGGCAGCTCGCTGAGGAACGGATGGAAGACGCCTGCCCGCGGCGCGATGATCAGCCGCTCGTCCAGGTGCGGCGCTTCGGCGTGGAGCTCGCTCATGCCGACTCCCGCGCCGTCAGTGTCGTTCCAACCAAGCCCTCGATCCGATCCGCCGCGCGCCTCGCTCCGCCCGCACGAGCGAAAGAGTCGCGCACCTTGGCGGCTCCTGCTCGCAAACGGGGCTCGAACAGTGCCGCCTCGACCGCCACGCGCAGCCCGGCGGCGTGCACCCGACCCAACCGGAGACGCACGCCGGCGTCGGCCAGGACCACCTGCTGGGCGACGACGGGCTGGTCGTCGTGGAGCGGCACCACCACCAGCGGCACCCCGTGGCCCAGTGCCCGCCCGACCGTGCCGTGGTCCCCGTGGGTCACGACGACGGCGGCCAGCGCCAGCAGCGCCGACGACGGCACGTCGGGCGTCACCACCACGTTGGCCGGCGGCGACGGCAGCAGCTCCGGCGGCGCCACCACGACGGCCTGGACGTCCATCCCCGCCAGCGCCTCCACGGCGACCCGCAGGAAGCCCTCGCCCGGCCCGTGGGCACCCGGGCGCCCGCCCGGGGCGACGACCACCAGCGGCCGCCCGTCGAGCCAGGTCCAGGCGAAGGGGGCGTCGGCGGCCCGCTCATCGAGGCACGGCCCGACGCACACCCACGATCGCTTCGGCAGCACTGACGCACCCACCAGCGCCTCGGTGGTGAACGCCACCACCAGCTGCGACGAGAAGCGGGGGTCGACGTTGACGGCCTCCTCGTCGTCGATCCCCACGTCGATCATGAGGTCGAGCAGCAGGCCGCGGATCCACCGGGCGACCAGCGGCATCGTGCCCAGCGGGTGGGCCAGCTCGACCAACGTGGTCGTGGTGGTGGCCCACGGGACGTGCAGCAGCTGGGCGACGGCGCCCCCGGCCAGCGCCTGCTGGTCGGCGACCACGACGTCCGGCGCGAACTCCTCCACGGCGGTGCGCACGCCGGGCACCATGCTGTGCGCCAGCGGCAGCAGGACGTTCTCCCACAGGGTCTTCAGCGCCGCCGGCCCCCGGAGTCCCCGGCCGGACAGGGGTTGCAGCGCCATCGCCCGGCGCACGTGGCGGGGCACGGCCGTGTCGACCGGGAGGAACAGGGCGTCGGCGGGCAGGAGCGCCTCGACGACCTCGGGGTGCCCGGCCCAGGCCACCCGGTGTCCCCGGGCGGTCAGCTCACGGCCGACGGCAAGGGTCGGCCGGAGGTGCTCGGCCAGCGGCGGCACGACGAACAGGAAGCGGCCCATCTCGGTCGCACCCCCGGCTCAGTCGAGGCACCAGACGACGAAATCGGTGACCTCACCGGCGGTGAGCGCCACCAGGTCGTCGACGTCGAGCTCGGCGAACCAGGCCATCACGTCGACGTCCGGCCCGTAGGTCTCCCGCAGGCGGCGGGCCAGGCCGACCAGCTCGCCGCTCTCCAGCTCGACGTCGTAGCCGAACGAGGTGTGGCGGGTGACCTCGACCTCCTCGCCCACGATCTCGGCGACGAGCCGGCGGATCGTGACGAGCACGGCCCGAGGGTCGCGCTGGCGAGGGCAGACCAGTTCCCGAACGCCCGGCCGCGGGGGAACCGCTTGCGGCCGGGACGTCCGCCCGGGAACTTGTGCGCGCGGGGAGAGCTGGGCCGGTGCGACCTCCGGCCACAGCTCGTCCCTGCGCTCGGCGAGCCGCGAGGCGGTGCTTCCCCGCGTCTCGAGCCGATCGGATGCCAGGGCGTGTGCCACGGTGGGCGGCGCGGCAGCGGTCGGAACCGCGCCGCCCACCATGGATCCCCCCAGCGAGAACGCCGCATGAGCGGCACGTTCGCCGTGTCGACTGCATCGCCCTCGGACTCGGCCGCGGACGAGATCGACCAGTTCAGACTCGCGACATTTCGACGCCATCGGTTCCCCCAGACATCCCCTCAGCAAGCGTCAGTATCGAGATCCCCGAGGTCAATGTCAAGCGTCTTTATTGATCATGTACCCCCACCTGGTCGAAATATTGTCCCCTACTAGCTCAGACCGGTGACATGCGTTACTCTCACTCCGTGAGCGCCAGCGCAACGGACAGCGGACAGCGCGCGAACAAGCGCATCCGCAAGAACCCAGAGGCGCGGCGGGCAGAGATCGTGACCACCGCCCGCGACGTCTTCGCCGCGAACGGGTACGCCCAGTCGGGCCTGGCCGAGGTGGCCAGCGCCGCGAAGGTGTCGAAAGGCCTGCTCTACCACTACTTCCCCGACGGGCGGCCGCAGCTGTTCGTCAGCGTGGTGCAGGAGCTGCTGGCCGAGTTCCAGCAGCGGCTGTGCACCGCGGCGAAGGTCCCGTTCTCGCCCCGCACCCGCATGGAGCACCTGCTGGGCGCGCTCTTCGCGTTCTTCGACGAGAACCCGTCGGCCTACCGCCTGCTGTTCCGTGACCCGTGGGTGGCCCACGACGAGACGGTCGAGGCCTCGGCCATCGCCACCCGCGTGCAGATCGCCTCCGAGCTGGCCGCCCTGATGGCCGCCTCGGGCCTCCCGGCCGACGACCTGGTGGCCGCCAGCTCCGGCCTGCTGGGCTTCGCCCTGGCCAACGTGGAGCTGTGCCTGGCCGGTCAGCTCGAGCCCGAGGTCGCCTGGCGGGTGACCTGCGAGTACGCCACCGGCCGTCTCGGCGACTGAGCGACCAGGACACCCCCTAGCCCTAGCCCTAGCCCGGGCTCGGCGCACCCGCTGCGCCCGCCGCCTCGAGCTGGCGTTCGGTCGAGACGCTGACCACCACCTGGGGACCCAGCCACTCGGCGATCACGCGGCTGCCCTCGGGCGTCCAGTGGATGCCGTCGTCGCGGAGGCGGTGGAGCGCGTCACGTGACAGCGACGACGTGTACGCCTCCAGGTCGACCGCGACAACCCCCTGCTCACGGTCGGCCAGCTCCCGGATCATGGTGTTGTAGCGCTCGGTCCGCACCGGCGCGAACTCGGGCGGGCGGTCGGGCAGGCGGGGCTGCACCAGGGTCCAGTCGGGGATGGGCGACGTCAGCCACACGGTGACGATGCCCTGGTCGCGCAGCACGTCGACGACGTCTAGCATCTCCGAGCGCAGGTAGTCGTCGTAGACCTCCTGGCCGATGTGCACCCACTCGCCGTGGTCGGGGATGCGGCGGTCGGCGACGTCCCACAGCCCGGACTGCACCACGGC
>DATHJB010000125.1 GCA_035316325.1 Acidimicrobiales bacterium | reverse complement strand
TGCTGGGCCGGCGGCTGTTCGCCCCGACCGAGCTGCCGGTCGGCGTGGTCACCGGCGTGGTGGGCGCCCCCTACCTGCTGTACCTGCTGGCCCGGTCGAACCGCGTGGGGACGGGAGGCTGACCATGGCACCTCTGCGCGCCGAGCACCTGACGCTGGGCTACGACGGCAACCCCGTGGTGCACGACCTGAGCCTGGCGATCCCCGAGGGGCGGATCACCGTGATCGTCGGGGCCAACGCCTGCGGGAAGTCGACGCTGCTGCGGGGCCTGGCCCGGCTGCTGAAGCCCCGGCAGGGGAGCGTGCTCCTCGACGGCGTCGAGTTGCACCGCATGGGCACCCGGGCCGTCGCCACCCGGCTGGGCATCCTGCCGCAGCAGCCGGTCGCCCCCGAGGGCATCACGGTGGCCGAGCTGGTCGCCCGGGGCCGGCACCCCCACCAGCGCTGGTTCCGGCAGTGGTCGGTCGACGACGAGGACTCGGTCGCCGGGGCGCTGGCCGCCACCGGCATCACCGACCTGGCCGACCGCAGCATCGACGAGCTGTCGGGCGGGCAGCGCCAGCGGGTGTGGATCGCCCTGGCGCTGGCCCAGGGCACGCCGCTGCTGCTGCTCGACGAGCCGACCACGTTCCTCGACCTCGCCCACCAGGTGGACGTGCTCGACCTGCTGGCCCAGCTCAACGAGGACGAGGGCCGCACGATCGTGCTGGTCCTCCACGACCTCAACATGGCCGCCCGCTACGCGCACCACCTGGTGGCGATGCGCGACGGCCGGGTCGTCGCCCAGGGGCCGCCGGGCGACGTGGTGACCCCCGAGCTGGTCGCCGAGGTGTTCGACCTGGAGTGCCGGGTGGTCCCCGACCCGATCACCGGCACGCCGCTGGTCCTCCCGATCCCGTCCCGTCTCCGGCAGGGGAACCAGCCCCGGGCCCGAAATCTCGACACCGGTGGTCACATGGCGACCATTCCTGTCGAGGTTTCGGAGTCGAAGTCGGAGGGCTCGGGTTCGGAGTGCCTAGCGGAGGACCCGGTAGCGGAGGTGGGTGACGCCGTCCGACTCGACGGCCCGGGTCTGCTCCAGCCGGATCGGGTCGGCGCCGAGGTGGTCGAACAGCCGCACTCCTGAGCCGAGCAGCAGCGGCGCCACGCTGACCTGGATCTCGTCCAGCTTCCCGGCGCGGAGCAGCTGCTGGGGGAGGCTGGTCCCGGCGACCGACACGACGTCGTCGCCCGCCGCCTCCTGCGCCAGCTCGAGGGCGTGGTCGAGGCCGTCGGTCACGAACGACACCTGCGGGCTCCACTCGCCCTCCGTGGGCGCCTCGTGGGTGACGACGAAGATGGGAGCGTCGATCGGGTGGCCGTCCTTCCAGCCGTTGGCGATGTCGAAGGTGCGGCGGCCGCTGAGCATGGCGCCGGCCCCGGCCATCCACTCGTCGACGATCACCTTGCTGGCGTCGGGTGGGTTGAGCCACCGGTCCACCCGGTTCGACTCCGGCCCGGCGCTCATCCAGGTGAACAGGCCCTCGCCGCCCCGCCCGAGCGGGAAGGCGGCACCGTCGTCGGGCCCGGCGACGAACCCGTCCAGCGACACGCTGAGATCCACGATGACACGGCCCATGGTTCCGATTCCTCCGTTGGCGGCAGGCTGTTGTTGTCCCTACCCCCTAGGACTGCCCGGCCGGCACGGAACTCATCGGCCGACGACCCATCGGCCGCAGATCGAGCTGGGGGAGAAGCGCTGGCCGGCGACCAGGGCCCACCCGGAGGAGTTGCGGCGCTCCCAGGAGCAGCGGAGGTCGCGCTCGTTGGCGTAGAGGCCGGGCTCGATGTCCTCGCCGACCCGGAGGACCAGGTTGTGGTCCCTGGGCACCGTCGAGTCGGGGACGGGGACGACGCGGTCGGTCGTCGCCGGCAGGGGCGGCAGCGGCGGCCGGGGTGCGGTCGACGCCGGCACCTCCACCTCGGCGCGACTGGGGGCTCGCCCGCGCGGCGGGGGCGCCGTCGGCGTCCTCCACGGCCCGGACTCCGACGGCGCCGGCGGTGGCACCGGGGTGGGGCCCGACTCCGGGGCCGGCGCGAGGTCCAGCAGGATCCCGTCGAGGCCGGCGTGGGTCTGCGCCCGCTCGGCCCGTTGGATGCGGTCGTTCAGCTCGGGGTCGGACAGCCGGCCCTGCGCGGCGCGGTGTCGCAACGCCTCGACGACCCGCTTCCGATCACCCTCGGTGACGCCCGCCACGCTCGGCTACTGCCGCGTCCAGGTGCCGCAGCCGCTGGCCGTGAAGCGCTCGCCGGCGTTCACGGTCACGGCGGAGGGGCGGGTGAACTCGTAGGCGATCACCTCGTCGTAGTCGTGGGTGAAGCCACTGGCCCGCTCCCACATGCAGAAGTTCGGGTCGACGCCGGGTGCGTTCGGGCTGTACGTCCCAGGTGCGACGTCGCTGCCGACGAGCCAGTCGCCGTCACCGAAGCTGGTCGCCGGCGTGGCGGGCGGCGCGTGCGGGCGCCACCCGCCACAGCCCTGGGAGCGCAGGCCGGCGTCGCTCGCCAGCACGTCGACCACGGGATGCGGGCCGCCGCCGTTGACGATGACGTCGTCGAGGGTGCCGCCGAGCCCGTGGACCCGCTCCCAGTAGCAGATCTCGCCCGACGTCGTGATCGAGTAGCGACCGGGCTGGATGTCGGTCCCGACCCGCAGGAGCACCGGATCCATGCTGGGGAACGTCGGTGGTGGCGGAGGCGGGGGAGGGGCCGTGGTGGGCACGGTCGTGGCGCGCTCGGTCGTCGGCGGGAGCGGCGGCTGGGGCGTGGTCGACGCCGGCACGTGCGCCTGGCTGCCGATGGGCTCGTTGGGCTCGAGGTCGTCGACGCGCACGGCGATCACCCAGATGGCGAGCGCCCCCACGGCGACCACGCCCAGGAGGCCGTACGTCGTGGGACGCCGCCACAAGGGCGGCCGGTCGCCACGGGGCGAGCGTGGCCGCGTGGGCGGCGGCGTCCTCCACGGGCCGTGGATCGGCCGTTCCTCGGGCAGTGGGCGTCGCGGCGGCGCCGCGGTCGGCATCCTCCACGGGCCCACGGTCGGCGGCAGGTAGGCGGGGCCCTCGATCGACGCCGGTGGCGGCCCTGCGGGCGGGGGCGCGGGTGGGGCCGGCTGCGGGGTCGGGGTCGGGGTCGGCTCCAGGGTCGGGGGCGGCGTCGGTGCGAGGTCCAGCAGGATCCCGTCGAGGCCGGCGTGGGTGAGCGCCGTCCGGGCCCGCCGGACCCGGACCTCGAGCTCCTGCTCCGACAGCAGTCCCTGCGCGGCGCGGCGCTCCAGCGCCTCGATCACCCGCTGTCGGTCAGCCTCGCCGACTTCCGCCACAGCGGGATTGTGGCACGCCCTACGAGACGGCCAACGGCAGGCGCTCCAGGCCCCGGAGGTTGATGCGGCCGTTCCACACCGGGTCCGCCGTCGGCTCGATCGAGCCGAACCGGGACACCAGGCTGCCGATCGCCACCTGGGCCTCCAGCCGGGCCAGCGAGGCGCCGAGGCAGTAGTGGCGGCCGCCGCCGAACGACAGGTGCGACGACGCGTCGGCCCGAGCGAGGTCGAGCCGGTCGGCCGAGGGGCCGAACACAGCGGGGTCGCGGTTGGCCGACCCCAGCACCAGCAACATGAAGGCACCGGGCTCGATCGTCTGCCCGCCCACCTCCACCTCCTCCAGGGTGATGCGCCGCGTCATCTGCACCGGGCTGTCGAAGCGCAGCAGCTCGTCGACGGCGCCGGCGGCCAGGCCCTCGGGGTCGGCCCGCAGCTGCACCAGCGACGCCGGGTCGGCCAGCAGCGCCCGCACCCCGTTGCCGATCAGGTTCACGGTGGTCTCGTGGCCGGCGACGTAGAGCAGCGTGACCTGGTCGATCAGCTCGTCGACCGACAGCACGTCGCCGTCCTCCTGGGCGGCGATCAGCGCGGACAGCAGGTCGTCGCCCGGCGCCGAGCGCTTGGCCTCGGTGGCCGCACCGACGAGCTCGTGCATGCGATCGCCCGCGGCCAGCACCCGCTTGACGTGCTCGGGGTCGACCACCGGCTCGAGGCTGCTCACCAGCAGGCCCGACAGGGAGCGGACCTCCTCGATGTCGACGCCGGTGTCGGGCAACCCCAGCATCTCGGAGATCACGTTGAAGGGCAGCGGGAACGCGAAGTCGCCGATGAGCTCCAGCTCGCCCCGTGCGCCCGCCCGGTCGAGCGACTCGTCGACCAGCTGCTGCACCCGCTCCCGGAAGCGCTGCACCATCCGCGGCGTGAACGCCTTCGACACGAGCCGCCGGAGCCGGGTGTGGTCGGGCGGGTCGCGGTTGAGCATGGCGTGCTCGCCCTGCCGCACCCGCTCGCCGACCGCGTCGATCGCCACCTGGGTCAGCGGGGTGTCGTGGGCCCGGCGGTCCTCGACCGACAGGCCGGGCTCCCGCAGGAACCGGGTGACGTCGTCGTGGCGGAACAGCACCCAGACGCCAAGAGGGCCTGGCGTTCTGTCTTCGCTGAGCGGGCCATGCGCCACTCAGCGAAGACAGAACGCGTGTCAAAGTATCGGGATGATCTTCATCTGGGGATGGCGCGTGCGGTTCAGGAAGCTGGCGGAGGGCGTGTTCTTCTGCCAGGTGTGCGGCGGCGACCGACACTTCCACCGCAAGCAGGGGCGCCGCTGGATCACGATCTTCTTCATCCCGATGATCCCGCTGAACGACGTGGGCGACGAGTTCGTCGAGTGCACCACCTGCCAGAACGCCTACCGGCTGAGCGCCCTCAACCAGCCGACCAGCGCCATGCTGTCGGAGAGCCTCGTGGGTGCCACCCGGGCCGCGGTCGTGTGGCTGCTCCGCACCGGGGCGCCGGCGCCGGCCACGATCGCCACGGCGCTGCAGGTGCTGTCGTCGGCGGCCAACCGGCCGTGGACCGAGCCGGAGCTGCAGGCCGACGTCGCCCAGCTCGACGTCAGCGGCCTGCCCACCCAGCTGGCCACGCTCGCCGGGGTCCTCAACGACCACGGCCGCGAGGGCTTCCTCACCGGCGCCGCCCGGATCGCCGCCGCCGACGGGGCCATCACCGATCCCGAGCGGGCGCTGCTCGACAACCTGGCGGCCTCCCTCGGGATGACCCCCGCCCACGCCCGCGGCGTGATCGCCCAGGTGGTGGAGCAGGCCGACATCTGACGCCGCCGGTGCGGTGGTGCCGGTGCAGTGGTGCCGGTGCTGACGC
>DATHJB010000124.1 GCA_035316325.1 Acidimicrobiales bacterium | reverse complement strand
AGACGCCGTGGCGATCGGGCTCGCCGGCGCGGCGGGCGTCGTCGTCGCTGATGTCGGCGGCCGGGAGCTGCCGCAGGTCGTCGACCACCAGCTCGATGTCCCTGCGGGGGATCTTGTAGCTGCCGCCGACCTTCACCTGCGGCCGCGCCCAGTGGCGGAACGTGACGGTGATCGTCCCGTCGACCAGGCCTTCGTACGCGTCGGCGGTGAACAGCACCCCGGAAACCTACGAGACGTCGACCCGGGCGACGGTGTCGTCGCCGCTGAGCGTCACCCACATCCGGTCGGGGCTGACGGCCAGGCCGAGCGGGGCGCTGCCGACGTCGACGCGGTCGAGGACCTCCGCCGACTCGCCGTCGACCAGGACGAGGGTGCCCTCGGCCCGCGAGATGGCCCAGATGCGGTCGCCGTCGACGGCCAGCCCGGTGGGCTCGGCGCCCACCTCCACGTCGTCGACGACCGTGGGCGTGGCCGTGGCGGGGTCGATGCGGCTGACGGTGCTGCCGCCCCGGATGGTCACCCAGATGCCGGAGGGCGCCGCCACGACCGCGTCGGGCTGCTCGCCCACGTCGACGCTGGCGTCGGCGGCGGCGTCGGTGGCGGGGTCGACGGCGATCACCCGGTTCCCGGAGACGCTGGCCCACACCCTCCCGTCGTCGGCGACGGCCACGCCGGCCACGTTGCCCAGACCATCCCGGACCACGGTGGCGGTCTCGGTGGCCGGGTCGATCCGCACGAGGCTGCCGCTGGCGGTGCCGACCCAGATCTGGCCGGCACCGACGGCCAGCACGCCGGGCTGCTCGGGGACGGAGATGGTGGCCTGGACCTCGCCGGTGTCGGGGTCGAGCCGGGCGACCGCGGCGGCGCGCCTCTGGGTGACCCACAGCGACCCGTCGGCGACGACGATCGCCAGCGGCTCGCCGTCCAGCGGGAAGCTCTCCTGGACGGCGCCGGCGGCGAGGTCGAGCCGATCGACGGTGCTGCCGCCGGTCGTCGCCACGTACACGTCGTCGCCGTCGACGGCGACACCGTCGGGAAACGCCCCCACCGGGGTCGTCCCGGCCAGGGTCAGCTCGGGGACGCCGCCCCCGGTGTCCACGGTGTTGCCGTTGTCGTCGTCGTTGCCGTTGGGGTCGTCGCTGGGGCGGAGGGCGACGAAGGCGGCGACTGCGACCACGGCGACCGCCGCCACGCCGGCGACGAGCTGCCACGCCCGTCCCCCACCGCGCTGCGCCGGCCGGGGCCGCCCGACCGGCGGCGGCTCCGGGACGTACTCCGCGGTGGTCGCCGCGACCGGCGTCTCCTCGGTCTCCTCCGGCTCGGGCACCACCGGGGCGGGCGGCGGGGGCGGCACCGGGGCCGGGGGCGGTGCTGCGATCGGGGCCGGAGCAGGAGCCGGGGCCGGTGGAGTCGGCGCGACGACGGGCGCGACCGGAGCCGGTGTCGGAGCGGGCGGCGGCGACGCCGGCACCGCGGCGGGCACCGGTGGGGCGAGCGAGGGCGCCAGGGCACCGGCCGTCGACAGCGCCGCGCCCAGGGCGACCGCGTGCTTGGGGTGGGCGTCGACGAAGAACGGGCGGCCCAGCGCCTCGGTCACCATCTGGGCCACCAGCGGGATCCGGGAGGAGCCGCCCACCAGCAGCACCCGGTCGATCTCGCCCGCCGACAGGCCGGTCGACGTGATGGCCCGCCGCAGGGCGCCCACCGTGTCCTCCAGCACCGGCCGCATCATCGACTCCAGCTCGCCCCGGGTGAGCCGCACCTCGGTGTGGATGTTGGGCAGCAGCACCGGGATCGACACCTGGGTGTCGGCCGACAGCGCCTCCTTGGCCTCCGTGCAGTCGATGCGCAGCCGGGCCAGCGCCCGGGTCACGGCGGGGTCCTCGTCGTCGAGCGCCATCACCACCTCGCCCAGCGTGCCCCGCACGTGGGCGAAGATCGCCTCGTCGACGTCGATGCCGCCCAGCCGCTCGATCCCCTCGGGCGATCCCAGCAGCTCGAAGCCGGTGGCCGTCTTGCGCAGGACGGCGGCGTCGAAGGTGCCGCCGCCCATGTCGTAGACGGCGACGACCTCGCCCACCGGCACCCGCTCGGTGGAGGCGTACGACACCGCCGCCGCCTCGGGCTCGGTCAGCGTGACGACGCCGTCGCGCCCGTCGCCGCCGCCGTCCACGTCGACCATGTCGGCCAGCTCGGCGATCCGGATCGCCTGCGTGAGCCGTTCCTGCTTGAAGGCGCCCCAGTTGGCCGGGTAGGTGAGCGCGATGCGGTCGGGCTGCTCGCCCCGCTGCTCGATGGCGGTCACCGCGATCCAGCGCAGCAGCCGGGCGGTCAGCGCCTCGGCGGAGAAGGGGCTGCCGCCGACGATGAGCGGCACGCTGTCGCCGATCCGCCGCTTGAACTCCCGGCACAGGCGGTCGGGTTGGGTCGCACCCCGGCGCAGGGCGGCGTCGCCCACCAGCACGTCGCCCGACTCGGTGACGAACACGGCCGACGGCACGATCGTCGCCCGCTGCCCCAGCGACACCATCTCGGTGACCCGGTCGGTGTGCACGGCCGCGGCCGAATAGGTGGTCCCGAGGTCGATGCCGAGTCCGTAGCCGCCCACGGCCCGTGACAGTACTTCTGTACGCTGCCGCCCATGGCGGGCGACCCCTCAGACGCGACGTCGGTGCACGCACCGGCCGGAATGGTGGCCACGGCCGACCAGCTCGCCTCGTCGGCCGGGCTGGGCGTGCTCCGCGACGGCGGCACGGCGGTCGACGCCGCGGTCGCCGCGGCCGCGGTGCTGGCCGTGACCAGCCCCCACATGTGCGGCATGGGCGGCGACCTCTTCGCCCTCGTGCACCAGCCGGGCGAACCGGTGGCCGCCCTGTGCGCCGCGGGCCGGGCCGGTTCGGGGGCCGACGCCCTCCAGCTCCGGGTCGAGGGCTTCGACCACATGCCCCCCGAGGGCGACATCCGGGTGGTGACCGTGCCCGGCTGCGTCGACGGCTGGCTGGAGCTCCACCGCCGCTACGGCCGCCTGCCGCTGGGACAGGTGCTGGAGCCCGCCATCACCTACGCCGCCGCCGGGTTCCCCGCCTCTCCCCTGCTGGCCGCCACGGCGCCCGGCATCGTCCACCTGCGCGGCGCGCACGACTTCCGCGAGCCCGCCATGGCCACCGGGGGCCGCCTCCAGCCGGGCACGATGATCCGTCGCCCGGGCGTCGCCGCCAACCTCGGGGCGATCATCACCTCGGGCCGCAGCGGCTTCTACCAGGGCGCTTTCGGTGAGGGGCTGCTGCAGCTCGGCAACGGCCTGTTCAAGCGGGGCGATCTGGCCCGGGTGCAGGCCGAGTGGGTGGAGCCGGTGCAGGCGCACGCCTGGGGGCACGACCTGTGGGCGACGCCGCCGCCGTCGCAGGCCTACCTCACCCTGGCGGCCGCCGCGGTGGCCAGCGAGATCGGCCTCCCCGACGACCCCGACGACCCGGCGTGGGCACACCGCCTCGGCGAGGCCGCCCGCCTGGTGGGCCTCGACCGCCGCGACGTGCTCTACGAGGGCGCCGACGGTCCCGCGCTGCTGGCCCGCGACCGCCTGAACCTGCGCTGGGCGGCGTTCGACGAGGACAAGCGCTCCGTCTTCCAGCCCGAGCCTGCGCCGTGGCGCACCATGAAGCCCGAACCCTCCGCCGACGACACCACCGCCCTCTGCGTGGTCGACCGCGAGCGGATGGCGGTGTCGCTCATCCAGTCGAACGCCGGCGGGTGGGGCGCCCACATCATCGAGCCGAACACCGGCGAGTTCCTCCACAACCGGGGCATCGGCTTCTCGCTGGAGGCCGGCCACCCCGCCGAGTACGCACCCGGCCGGCGGCCGCCCCACACCCTGGCGCCCGCGCTGGTCACCACCCCCGACGGCGCCACCAAGGCCGTGCTGGCCACGATGGGCGGCGACACCCAGCCGCAGATCCTCCTGCAGCTGCTGGCCCGGGTGCTCGCCGGGGGCGCCAGCGCCGGCGCGGCCATGGACGCACCCCGCTGGATGCTGGGCGACGGCCGCTTCGGCACCTGGAGCGGCGACGGACCCGACGGCGTGACGCTCGAGGAGCGGGCCGCGCCGCTGTGGCAGGAGGGCCTCGAAGCCCGCGGCCACCGGGTCGCCGTCGCCGGGACCACCCCCGATCACCGCTTCGGTCATGCCCACCTGGTGGTGCTCGACGACGGCATGCTCGAGGGGGCGGCCGACCCCCGTGCTCTCATCGGCGCCGCCGCGGGGTACTGAGACCCGGTGCCCACGAGCGACCCCGAGGTGTCCCCCACCGAGGTCGAGGAGTTGCCGGAAGGCCTCAGCGAGTCCGAGGCCGCCGACCGGGCCGCCCGCGGGCTCACCAACGAGGCGCCCGCCGAGTCGAGCCGGTCGCTGGCGGCGATCGTCCGGGCCAACGTCTTCACCCGGTTCAACGCCATCCTCGGCGCGCTGCTGGTGGTCATCCTCACGATCGGCCCGATCCAGGACGCCCTGTTCGGCATCGTGCTGGTGGTCAACGCCGGCATCGGCATCGCCCAGGAGCTGCGGGCCAAGCGCACCCTCGACCGCCTGCAGCTGCTCAGCGCCCCCAACGCCACCGTGGTCCGCGGCGGCGAGCGCCGGGAGCTGGCGGTCGACGAGATCGTGCTGGGCGACGTCGTCGAGCTGACCCCGGGATCGCAGGTGGTGGCCGACGGCCAGGTGCTCGCCGCCGACGCCCTGGAGGTCGACGAGTCGCTGCTCACCGGCGAGTCGGTGCCCGAGGCGAAGGGCGAGGGCGACGACGTGATGTCGGGCTCGTTCGTCACCGCCGGGCGCGGCTGGTACCGGGCCGACAAGGTGGGCGCCGAGGCCTACGCCAACCACCTGGCGTCCGAGGCCCGCCAGTTCTCGCTGGTGCGCTCCGAGCTGCGGCAGGGCACCGACCAGATCCTGCGCTGGGTGACGTGGCTGATCCTGCCGACCGCGGCGCTGCTGATCTTCAGCCAGCTGCGCTCCGACGAGTCGCTCAACTCGGCGATCCGGGGGTCGGTGGCGGGCATCGGCTCGATGATCCCCGAGGGCCTGGTGCTGCTGACCAGCGTGGCGTTCGCGGCGTCGGTCATCCGGTTGGGCCAGCGCAAGGTGCTGGTGCAGGAGCTGGCGGCGATCGAGGTGCTGGCCCGGGTCGACGTGGTGTGCATCGACAAGACCGGCACGATCACCGAGCCCGTGCTGGAGGTGGTCGACACCGAGCTGCTGGCGCCGTCGGTGCGGCCGGACCAGGTGGAGGCCGCGCTGGGGGCGCTGGCGTGGGCCGACCCCGAGCCGAACGCCAGCATGTCGGCGCTGGCGACCCGCTTCCCGTCGCCGTCGCCGGGGTGGGCGGCCACGTGGCGGGTGGCGTTCTCGTCGGCCCGGCGGTTCTCGGGCACGGGGTTCGGCAGCGACGGCGACTGGGTGCTGGGGGCGCCCGACGGACTGCTGTCGGCGGCGGTGGCGTCCGACGTGGCCGCCAAGGCCGCCGACCTGGTGGACGACCACTCCCGCAAGGGCCAGCGGGTGCTGCTGCTCGTCCGGGTCAACGGGGACCCCTCGTCGTCGTCCGGGTCCGGTGGGTCGTCCGGGTCCGGTGGGTCGGGCGGACCGGTGGGACCGCCGCCCAACGAGCCGGTGGCGCTGGTGGTGCTGGAGGAGCGGGTCCGCCCGGACGCGGCGCAGACGCTGGCGTTCTTCGGCGACCAGGGCGTGGCGGTGAAGGTGATCTCGGGCGACGACCCCCGCACGGTCGGCGCCGTCGCCGGGCGGGTGGGCGTCCCCGGCTCCGACCACCCGGTCGACGCCCGCCAGCTCCCCGACGACGTCGAGGAGCTCGCCGACGTGCTCGAGGGGACGTCGGTGTTCGGGCGGGTGGCGCCGCACCAGAAGCAGGCGATGGTGCGGGCGCTGCAGTCGCGGGGCCACACGGTGGCGATGACCGGCGACGGCGTGAACGACGTGCTGGCCCTCAAGGAGGCCGACCTGGGGCTGGCCATGGGGTCGGGCTCGGCGGCGAGCAGAGCAGTTGCCCCGGTGGTGCTCCTCGACTCGTCGTTCGCCGCGCTGCCGCCGATGCTGGCCGAGGGGCGGCAGGTGATCGCCAACGTCGAGCGGGTGGCGAACCTGTTCCTCACCAAGACCGTGTACGCCACCCTCCTGGCGCTGGCGGTCGGTGTCGCCGGCCTGCCGTTCCCGTTCCTGCCCCGGCACTTCACGATCATCAGCTCGCTGACCATCGGCATCCCGGCGTTCTTCCTGGCGCTGGCCCCCAACGACCAGCGCTACAACCCCGGTTTCGTGGGGCGGGTGCTGCGCTTCGCCGTGCCCGCGGGGGCCGTGGCCGCGGCGGCGACCCTGGGGGCCTACGCCCTGGCCCGGGACACCGCGAGCGTCAGCCGGGCCGAGTCGCGCACGGTGGCGACCATCACGCTGTTCCTGGTCACCCTGTGGGTGCTGGCGATGCTGGCCAAGCCGCGGCACTCACCGTGGCGGGCGAGCCTGGTGCTGGCGATGGGCGGAGCGTTCGTGGTCGTGCTGGCGGTGCCGTGGCTGCGCGACTTCTTCGCCCTCGACCTGCCGTCCGCCGCCATGGTCGGCGCCTCGGTCGGCATCGGTGCGATGGCCGGCGTCGCCCTCGAGCTCGGCTGGCAGACCGCCGGCTGGGCCCGTCACGTGCTCCCCAAGCACCTCCCCCACCACGACGACGACGAGGACGGGGACGGCGACCGGGCTAGCCCGGATCCGTGAAGACGCCCGGGCGCTTCTCGAAGAAGGCGTTGACGGCCTCGACCTGGTTGGGGCGACCGATGAGGGCGCCGATCTCCTGACGCTCGGCGGCGTACTGGTCGGCCAGCGACACCCGCCCCGACTGGTCGAACAGGCGCTTCGCGCCCCGTATGGCGTCCGGGCTCTTGGCGGCGATCTCGGCGGCCAGGGCCAGAGCGGCGGCCCGGGGGTCGTCGGACAGCCGCGTGGCCAGACCGAGCTCGTGGGCCTCGACCCCGGAGATCTGGCGTCCGGTCCACGTCAGCTCCTTGGCGACGTCGCTCCCGACGAGGCGGGGCAGGGTCGCCGTGATCGTCATGTCGGGCGTCAGGCCCCAGCGGATCTCCAGCACCGACAGCTTCGCCTCCGGGTGGACGATGCGCAGGTCGGCGCCGAGAGCGATCTGGAGCCCGCCGCCGAGGCAGTGGCCCGACACGGCGGCGATCACCGGCGCCGGCACCTCCGACCACACGTGGGCCACCTGCTGGCCCAGGTGGGTGATGCGGCCGTCGGTCGAGGCGATGGCGGCGAGGCCGTTGCCCGACGAGGCGTCACCCGTCGCCTCGTTGCCGGCCACCGCCATAGCCATGAACGACGAGAAGTCGAGCCCGGCGCAGAACGCCCGCCCCTCCCCCGACAGCACCACGGCCCGCACCGCGGCGTCGCCGGCCACCCGGGCGCCGGCCTCGGCGATGGCGGCGAACATCTCGAGGTCGAGGGCGTTGAGCTTGTCGGGCCGGTTGAGCCGCACGTCGGCCACCCCGTCGACCACGCTGACGGTCACACGATCGGACATGCCCAGAACCTACGGGAGGTTGAAGGCGGTCAGCGATCCGTCGCCGGCACGGCGGCTCCGCGGCAATCGGTAGCGTTCCCGGGCGATGACCGACGTCCGCACCCTCACCGTCACCGACGAGCTCCAGCGCTACGCCGTGGCGCACGGCTCCTACCCCGTCGACGCCGTCTTCCGAGACCTCCGCAAGGCGACCGACAAGCTCGGCCCCGTGGCGGGGATGCAGGTCGGACCGGACGAGGGGCAGCTGCTCACGTTCCTGGTCGGCCTGATCGGGGCCCGCAACGCCGTGGAGGTCGGCACGTTCACCGGCTACTCCAGCCTGTGCATCGCCCGGGCGCTGCCGGCCGACGGGAAGCTGATCTGCTGCGACATCAGCGACGAGTGGACCAAGATCGGCCGCCGGGCCTGGGAGCGGGCCCGCGTCGCCGACCGCATCGACCTCCGCCTCGGCCCCGGCCTCGACACGCTCCGGGAGCTGCCGAAGGACGAGCACCTCGACTTCGTGTTCATCGATGCCGACAAGGGCGGCTACGTGTCGTACTGGGAGCAGCTGGTGCCGCGGGTGCGCCCGGGCGGGCTGCTGCTGGCGGACAACACCCTGTGGTCGGGGCGCATCGTCGACGAGGCGTCGGACGACCCGAACGTGCAGGCGCTGCAGGCGTTCAACGACCTGGTGACCCACGACGAGCGGGTCGACGCGGTGGTTCTCCCGGCTTTCGACGGCCTCACGCTGACCCGCAAGCGGTGACCGTGTGAGCTACGCGTGAGGTAGCGCCGTTAACCCGAATTGATGCGACTGCTCCCCGGGTGGCCTGCCACAACGCGCGCTATCCGGCCCGGGAACGCATAGTCCCTGGCAGGCCCACACGTAGTTGACAATTGTCCAAGAGGCTCGTACGTTCGCAATCCGCTGGTCACATGTGACGGGTGTCACGAGAGGGGACGAAGGTGGGACGACGCAAGAGGAATCCGAGCGGTACCACGTCGCGCTGGACGATTCGCGCCGCGCTGGTACTGGTCTTCGCGCTCGTCGCCGTCGCGTGCGGCGGTGGGGGGAGCAGCTCAGAGTCGGACGGTGGCGGTGGCACCGACGAGGACGCCGGCCCGCCCCAGATGGGCGGCAAGGTCGTCTACGGCCTCGAGGCCGAGACCACCGACGGCTGGTGCCTCCCCGAGGGCCAGCTCGCCATCTCCGGCATCCAGGTGGCCCGGTCGATCTACGACACGCTCACCACGGTCAACGACGAGGGTGAGGCCGTGCCGTTCCTCGCCCAGTCGGTCGAGCCGAACGACGACTACACCGAGTGGACGATCGAGCTGCGCGAGGGCATCAAGTTCCACGACGGCTCCGACCTCGACGCGGAGGTGGTCAAGAACAACCTCGACGCCTACCGCGGCAAGTACACCGGCCGGAACTCGGTGCTGTTCCTCTTCGTGCTGCAGGACATCGCGGACGTCACCGTCGAGGGCCCGCTCACGGTGAAGGTCACGACGTCGCGCCCCTGGGTGGCGTTCGACTCGTTCCTCTTCTCCAGCGGCCGCATGGGGATGGTCGCCCAGGCCCAACTCGACAGCGACGCCTGCGGCCGTGAGCTCGTCGGCACCGGGCCGTTCAAGCTGGTCGACTGGCGGGTCAACTCGTCGATGAAGCTCGAGCGCAACCCCGACTACTGGCGCACCGACGCCGACGGCAACCAGCTGCCCTACCTCGACGAGCTCGAGTACCAGCCGACGCCCGAGGCCACGCAGCTGCAGAACGGCCTCGACGCCGGCAGCGTCGACGCCTTCCACGTGTCGAGCAACACCAACGCCCTGATCATCGAGGACCTGCGCGAGCAGGCCGACTCGGGCGACATCAGCATGACCGAGTCGGGCGACTTCGCCGAGGCCGGCTTCCTGATGCTCAACGTCACCAAGCCGCCGTTCGACAACCCGATCGCCCGCGAGGCGGCCGCGATCGCAGTCGACCGCGAGGAGCAGAACAACGTCCTCAACAACGGCATCCCCGAGCTCGCCAACGGACCCTTCGCCGAAGGTGCGCTCGGCTACACCGAGGACAGCGGCTACCCCGAGTACGACCCCGACCGGGCCAAGGACCTCGTGACCCAGTACGAGGAGGAGACCGGCGAGCAGCTCGAGTTCACGATCTCGGCCGTGCAGGACACCGCGGTGCTCCAGGCGGTCGAGTTCGCCAAGCAGTACTACGAGGACGCCGGCATGACCGTCAGCGTGACCTCGGTGGAGCAGTCGGCGCTGATCACCACGGCGATCGAGAAGAACTACCAGGGGATCACCTGGCGCAACTACCCGGGCCAGGACCCGGACAACCTGTACGTGTGGTGGTACGGCGCCGGTAACCCCGTGAACTTCATGGGCTTCGACGACCCCGAGGTCAACGAGCTGCTCGACCAGGGCCGCACCACCACCGACGCCGCCGAGCGCCAGCAGATCTACGAGGACCTCAACAAGGAGCTCAACAAGGAGTTCTACCAACTGTGGGCGAGCTGGACGATCTGGGCGGTGCCCGCGGCCAGCGACGTGCACGGCATGGTCGGCGCCCGTCCCGTCGGTGAGGACGGCGTGAGCACCGACGGGTCCAGCGACTACCCGGGTCTCGCCCTCGGCGTCGACCCGGCCCTCATCTGGAGGGAGCAGTAGTGCGCACGACCGGCGGCCCGGCCCCCTCGCGGGGTCGGGCCTGCCGGCCCTGCGGGCCCGTCGACGGCACGAGCGGGCAGGAGGGGTAGATGAACCTCGCCCGCGAACTGGGGAAGCGGGTCCTCGCCCTGGCGGTGGTGCTCTTCCTGGTCACGCTGTTCACCTCGTTCCTGCTCACGCTGGTGCCCGGCGACCCGGTCGACACGCTGGTCCCGGTCCCCGACGAGAACGAGATCATCCTCGAGCGCAAGGCCCAGATCCGCGAGCGCCTCAACCTCGACGAGCCCTTCCCGATCCAGTACGCCGCGTGGCTGGGTGACTTCGTGACCGGCGACATGGGCAGCTACTACCGCGTCACCGACGAGGACCCGGTCTTCGACCGCGCCAAGGAGGCGCTGCCGGTCTCGCTGCAGCTGGTGCTCTACTCGCAGATCCTCGCCCTGGTGATCGCCGTGCCCATGGGGGTGCTCACCGCCTACCGGGCCGGCACCCGCTTCGACCGGGCCACCAACGCCTCCGCGTTCGGGCTGCTGGCGTTGCCCAACTTCGTCCTGGCGCTGGTGCTCGCCTACTACGTGGGCGTCTGGCTGGGCTGGTTGCCGGTCGACGGCTACGTCAACTTCGCGGACGACCCCGGCGAGCACCTCCGGCACATGGTCCTGCCGACGGTCACCCTCGCGGCCAGCCAGATCGCCATCTACATGCGGCTGCTGCGCAGCGACATGGTCGCCACGCTCCAGGAGGACTTCATCCAGATGGCCCGCTCCAAGGGCATCTCCGACCGGCGGGTGCTGTGGCGCCACGCCCTGCGGCCCTCCAGCCTCACGGTGCTCACCGTCGCCGGCCTCAACGTCGGTGCGCTGATCGGCGGGGCCGTGGTGGTGGAGGTCATCTTCCGGTTGCCGGGCATCGGCACCGAGCTGGCCCAGGCGATCCTGCAGCGGCAGTACGTGGCCCTGCAGAGCTTCGTCGCCATCATCGCCATCGTCTACGTGCTGGTGAACTTCGCCGTCGACATCCTCTACACGGTGATCGACCCACGCATCCGTCACGCCAGGGCCGGGGGGTGACCTGACATGAGCATCGAGACGATCACGACCGACGTGGCGACCGCGCCGGCGTCCGAGCCCGTCGAGGTGTCGGGCACCCGCAAGCTGGGGCCGCTGGGCTGGGTGTGCATCTCCTGGCTGGTGGCCATCGTGGGCGCTGCCGTGCTGGCACCGATCCTGCCGCTCGACGACCCGAGCGAGAGCTTCGGGGAGATCGCCCGCCAGGGTCCCGGCGCCTCCGGGCACATCCTCGGCGGCGACAGCATCGGCCGCGACATGCTGTCGCGGGTGATCTTCGGCGCCCGGACGTCGCTGCTGATCGCCGTGGGCGCGGTGCTGCTGGGCCTGCTGGTCGGCGGCTTCTTGGGGCTGCTGGCCGGCTACGTGCGCGGCAGGGTCGACACCGTGCTGACGACGCTGTTCAACGTGTTCCTGTCGATCCCGGCGCTGGTCCTGGCGCTGTCGCTGGTGGCGGTGCTGGCCAGCCCCGACCCCGCGGGTCAGGACAGCATCTCGCACACCCGGCGGGTCGTGGTGCTGATCCTGGCGCTGGGCATCGTGACCGTCCCCATCCTGGGGCGGATCACCCGGGCCAGCACCCTGTCGTGGGCCGAGCGCGAGTTCGTGAAGGCCGCGGAGGTGTCGGGCGCGCGGCCGTCGCGCATCATCTTCCGCGAGGTGTTGCCCAACGTGCTGCCGGCGATGATGTCGATCGCCCTGCTGGGCATCGCCGTCGCCATCGTGGCCGAGGGCAGCCTGGCGCTGCTGGGCGTCGGCGTCCAGGAGGAGCCCACCTGGGGCAACATCATCGCGGGCGGCCGGCGCGAGCTGAGCAACGACGCACCCCACATCGTGTTCGTCCCGTCCGCCGCCATCTTCTTCACGGTGCTGTCCCTCAACTACCTGGGTGACGTCATCAGAGCCCGGTTCGACGTGCGGGAGGCCGTGCTGTGAGCGCCAGCTTCGATCCCGGCGGCGACGGCGAGCAGGCCAACAACGGCGTCTCCGGCGTCGCCACCCCACGGCCGAGCACCGCGCAGAGCCGCCGGCTGCTCGACGTGACCGACCTCCGCACCCAGTTCCGCACCGCCAAGGGCATGGTCAAGGCGGTCGACGGCGTGTCGCTCAGCCTCGACCGGGGCCGCACGCTGGGCATCGTGGGCGAGTCGGGGTCGGGCAAGACCGTGCTCAGCCGCTCGATCATGGGGCTGCTGCCCAAGCGCAACGTGGTCCGCGAGGGCGGGGTCGTCTACGACGGCAAGGACCTGCTCACCGCCGGTGCCAACGAGGTCCGCGACCTCTGGGGCGCCGAGATGGCGATGATCTTCCAGGACCCGATGACCTCGCTGAACCCGGTCCTGCGAATCGGCAACCAGATCACCGAGGGCATGCGCTTCCACCTCGGCATGGACAAGGGCACCGCGGAGAAGAACGCCCTCTCGCTGCTGCGCGAGGTCGGCATCCCGGAGCCCGAGCGACGCCTGCGGCAGTACCCGCACGAGCTGTCGGGCGGCATGCGGCAGCGCATCATGATCGCCATCGCCCTGGCGTGCGGCCCCAAGCTGCTGTTCGCCGACGAGCCCACCACCGCGCTCGACGTGACCGTCCAGGCGCAGATCCTCAACCTGCTCCAGAAGGAGCAGCGCGAGCGCGACATGGGCATGATCCTGGTGACCCACGACCTGGGCGTCGTCGCCGGTCGCACCGACGAGATCGCGGTGATGTACGCGGGCCAGATCGTCGAGAAGGCCGCCACGGCCACGCTGTTCCGCCACGTGCGGATGCCGTACACCGAGGCGCTGCTGAAGTCGATCCCGGCGCTCGACACGCCCAGCCACACCCGGCTGGAGGCGATCCCGGGCCGGCCGCCCGACCTGATCAACCCGCCTCCGGGTTGCCGCTTCGCACCGCGCTGCCCCTACGCGCAGGACAGGTGCCACGCCGAGCTGCCGCCGCTGGTGGAGGTCGAGCCGGGCCACGCCTTCCGCTGCTGGTACCCCGTGGGTCTCAGCCCGGAGTCGGTGGAGCAGGCGATCGCGGCGCAGGCCGAGGCCGAGGCCGCAGCCGTCGGGGCCGACGCGGGCACCGCGACGACGCCGGTGGCCGAGACCAGCACCGACGAGGGAGGGAACTGATGGCAGGCACCGGTACCGCACACCTGCGTCCCGCCGAGGACGCGCTCCTCCGGGTGGAGGACCTGGTGGTGGAGTTCCCGACCCGGGCCGGCCGCGTCCACGCGGTCTCGGGCATCTCGCTCGACATCCTGCCCGGCGAGACGCTGGGCATCGTGGGCGAGTCGGGCTGCGGCAAGTCGACCACCGGTCGGGCCATCATCCAGCTGCCCCCGCCCACGTCGGGCCGGGTGGAGTTCGAGGGCCTCGACCTGACCAAGCTGCACGGCAAGTCGCTGCGGCACCGCCGCACCCGCCTGCAGCTCATCTTCCAGGACCCGATCTCGTCGCTGAACCCCCGGCGCCGGGTGCGCGACATCCTGGCCGAGCCGTTGAAGATCTGGAAGCGGGGCACGAAGGCCGACCAGGAGAAGGTGGTCCGGGAGACGCTCGACGCCGTCGGGCTCGACCCGGACACCGCCCTGGAGCGCCGCCCCCACCAGTTCTCGGGCGGCCAGTGCCAGCGCATCTCCATCGCCCGGGCGCTGGTCACCGAGCCCAGCCTGCTGATCTGCGACGAACCCGTGTCGGCCCTCGACGTGTCGGTGCAAGCCCAGATCCTCAACCTGCTGGAGGACCTGAAGGCGCGCTACGGGCTGACCGTGGTGTTCATCGCCCACGACCTGGCCGTGGTGAAGAACGTGAGCGACCGGGTGATGGTGATGTACCTCGGCAAGGTGTGCGAGGTGGCGCCGCCGGACCGGCTGTACCAGCAGCCGGCGCACCCCTACACGGCGGCGCTGCTGCGGTCGATCCCGGTGGCCGACCCCACCGTGCGCCCCCAGGACCAGCTCCTGCTGGAGGGCGAGCTGCCGTCGCCGATCGATCCGCCGTCGGGGTGCCGCTTCCGCACCCGCTGCCCGCTGGCCCAGGAGCGCTGCGCCGCCGAGGAGCCGCAGGTCCGATCGGTCGGACCGGGTCACTACGTGGCCTGCCACTTCCCCCTGTCCTCGGGGGCCGTCGAGCCGGAGCCGGTCGAGGTGCACGCCGGGCAGCCGGCCTGAGGCGGGCCGGGCCCAGGGCGCCGGGGGGTGACAGCGTGGCCAAAGCTCGACGTGCCCGTCTCGACCCCGAAGCCCGCCGCGCCCAGCTCGTCGAGACGGCCCGGGGGCTGCTCGAGCAGCGGGGCGTCGGCACGATGTCGGTGGAGGACGTCGCCGACGCGGCCGGCGTGTCGCGCTCGCTCGTCTACGCCTACTTCGGCGACCGCGACGGCCTCGTCGCCGAGGTGTACCTGGGCGTCCTCTCGGAGCTGGAGGCGGCGCTCGCCCCGTGCATGCCGGGCGACCTGCCGGCGACGGAGGCCTGCCTGCGGAAGATCGTGGAGCGCTGCATGCGGTTCGCCTCGGAGCAGCCGGCCGCCTGGCGGCTGCTGGTCACCGACAGCGTGCGGCGCCACCCGGCGATCGTGCGGTCGCGGTCGCAGCGGGTGGCGGCGCTGGCCGTCATGGGCGACGGCGAGAGCAGCAACCACCTGGTGGCCGACGGCATCCTCGGCCTGTTGGAGGCCTCGGTCCTCCACTGGCTGGAGTACTCCGACCTGACCCCGGAGGAGGCCGCCGGCCTGCTCTCGTCGGTCCTGTGGTCGGGTCTCCGCGGCGTCGACCCGGTGTAACCCGAGTCGCCTGTGGTCGCCTCGGCTCAGATCCCCAACCGGGCGCCGTCGAGGGCTGTGCGGGCCGTGTCGTCGCCGGCGATCTCGACCTGGGCGGCGGCGCGGCGGCCGTTGAGGTAGAGGCTCAGCTCGGTGGGCGCGCCGGTCAGCGTGACCGCCGGCGTGCCCTTGTGCACGGTCTTCGTGCCGAAGCCGGGCGCCTCGACGGTGAGCCCCACGTCGCCGAGGCCCCGCACCATGAAGCGACCGGCGCCGCCCAGCAGCTTCCACAGCGCCGCGTCGAGCTCGTCGAGGCCCTCCCGTGGGCCCTGGCCGTTGGCCCGGCGGACGTCCTCGTGGTGCACGAACCACTCGTTGAGGTTGAGCGCCGTGCGCAGGCCGGGCGTGCGGTAGACGAGCGGCGGGCCGCTGCGGAGGCGGTCGACCAGGGTCTCGAGGCCCTTGCCCTTGGCCTTGCCCATGAGCTTCGCCTCCAGCCCGGCGAAGCGTCCCTTTGGTGTCAAGATCACGAGCCCACCCCGGGGGTCGCGCTCGCGCACGACGAGGTGGGCGGCGAGATCGAGCGTGGCCCAGCCCTCGCACAGGGTGGGCGCGTCCGGTCCCAGTTCGAGGAAGAGATCGCACAGCTCGTCCCGCTCCAACGCATCAAGAGGTGCTGCCATGGCCGCTAGTCTCGCCGCGATGGCTACACCTCCCCCGCACGAGATCGACGACGACGCCAGCTACCGGGTCGACATCGCGACGGACAAGGGCTCCATCGTGATGGAGCTCGATCCGAAGCTGGCCCCCAACAGCGTCAACAACTTCGTCGCGCTGGCCCGGCAGGGCTACTACGACGGGCTGACCTTCCACCGGGTGGTGCCGGACTTCGTGATCCAGGGCGGCTGTCCCGAGGGCAGCGGGCGCGGCGGGCCCGGCTACCGCTTCGCCGACGAGCCCGTGAAGGGCGACTACACGATCGGCGCCGTGGCGATGGCCAACGCCGGCCCCGACACCAACGGCTCGCAGTTCTTCATCTGCATCGACGACTGCACCCGGAAGCTCGACAAGGCCTACAACCTGTTCGGCTACGTCACCGAGGGCATCGACGTCGCCACCAACATCGGTCAGAACGACGTGATGCGGACGGTCACCGTCACCCAGCAGTAACCGTCCGCTCCGAAACCTCGACAGGAATGGTCGCTATGGCGCCATCTCTGTCGAGATTTCGGGTCTGTCGGGGCTGTCGGGTCTGTCGGCCTCGGCGGTCTCCCGTCCGTGCAGGACGAGCGACCAGCAGAGGCAGAGGAACGCCGCCGTGGTGGCGACCGTCCGGACCACGTTCCAGGCGACCCAGCGGGCCTCGTGGAAGTTGTCGCGGACGGCGGCCACGTCGATGGTGGCCGGATCGCCGGCGGCCTTGATGTCGTCGTTGAGCGGCACGTTGACGGCGATGGTGATGACGACCACCACCAGGTACAGGCCGGCGGCGACGACGAGCCACGGCAGCACCTCGCGGACGTCGTCCTTCAGGTGCAGGAGCGCCGCCGCCCCGGTGAGCAGGAGCGCACCGAAGAAGGTCGACATGAACAGCGGGTTGATGATCGCCCGGTCGATGGCCTGGAAGGCCCCGACGAAGGTGCGGTCGTCGGTCTTGTGGAGGCCCCGCATGATGGTGTGGGCGTAGAGGCCGAACACCCCGGCCACGAGGCCCATGGTGGCGGTCGCCCCGAGGAGCGTGAGCGCCTGGGCCAGTCGGAGGCTCACGATGCCACCTCCCCGCCCCAGATGCCGGTGGCGGCGGCGTCGCGGGCGTAGTCGGCGAAGTCCTTGGCCGGGCGGCCCAGGACCCGCTCGACGCCGTCGCCGACGCTGGCGTTGCGCCCGTCGAGCACGGTGGTGAACAGGTACATCAGCAGCTCCACGATGTCGGCCGGCACCTGCTCGGCGGCAAGGCCGGCGGCGAAGTCCTCGGCGGGGATCTCGGTGTAGGTGATCGGGCGGCCCGCGGCGTCGGCGATCGTACCGACGGCCTCGGCGAACGTGAGCAGCCGGGGGCCGGTGAGCTCGTAGTCCTGGCCGATGTGGCCGTCCTCGGTGAGCACGGCGGCGGCGACCTCGGCGATGTCGTCGGCGTCGGTGAAGGGCTCCCCCACGGCGCCGGCCGGGAGGGCGACGTCGCCGCCGAGCAACGGGTCGAGCAGGTAGCCCTCGCTGAAGTTCTGGGCGAACCAGCTGGCCCGCAGGACCGTCCAGTCGGCACCGGAGTCGGCGACCGCCTTCTCGCTGGCCTGGGCCTCCTCCTCGCCGCGGCCCGACAGGAGCACCAGGCGCTTCACGCCACGGGCCACCGCCACCTCGGCGAAGGCGCCCACCACCTCGGGCGCGCCGCGGGCGGCCAGGTCGGGGAAGTAGGAGACGTAGACGGCGCCCACGCCGTCGAGGGACGGGCCCCAGGTCGCACTGTCCTCCCAGTCGAACGGCACGCCGGCCGACCGGGAGCCGACGCGCACCGGCAGGTGCCGGCGGGTCAGCCGCTCGACGACCCGACGGCCGGTCTTGCCGGTGCCGCCCAGGACGAGGGTGGGGAGCTGGTCATCGGTGTCGGTTTCGCTCATGCGTCCACCATCGGCGGCGCAGGCCGGCCCGACAATGACGAGGTGCGCAACGATCGTGAACCCTAGGGTTAACGGTGTGGAGCAGCGTGAGATCGAGATCTTCCTGGTCCTGGCCGAGGAGCTGCACTTCGGGCGGGCCGCCGAGCGGCTCCACGTGTCGACCGCCCGGGTGAGCCAGACCGTCCGCAAGCTGGAGGTCCGCATCGGTGGGCAGCTCTTCGAGCGCACCAGCCGCCGGGTCGCCCTCACCCCCATCGGCCGGCGGCTCGACGACGACCTCCGGCCCGCCTACCAGCAGATCCAGGAGGGCGTCGACCGGGCCGTGGCGGCCGCCCGCGGCATCCGCGACACGCTGCGGGTCGGGTTCGTCGGCGCCTCCGCCGGCCAGTTCGTGCTGGAGGTGGCGGCCGAGTTCGAGCCGGAGCACACCGGGGTCGACGTGCAGATCCGGGAGAACCAGTTCGGCGACGGCCTCGAGCTCCTCCGGGGCAGCGAGATCGACATGCTCCTCGCCGTGCTGCCGCTCCGGGGCGCCCGGCAGGCGGGGCTCAGCAGCGGCGACGTGCTGTTCACGGAGGACCGGCTGCTCGCCGTGTCGGCCCGGCACCCCTACGCCGGGCGGGAGTCGGTGACGCTCGACGACGTGGCCCGGGCCAAGGTGCTGCGCTCGCCGCCCGCCATCCCCGACTACTGGGACGAGATGCTCGCTCCCACCCATCGCCCCGACGGGCAGCCCTACGAGCGGGGACCGACCTTCGCCACCGTGCAGGAGATGCTCGCCCTGGTGGGCGCGGGCAAGGGCAGCTACCCGGTGCCGGTCCAGGCCAGCGTGTACTACGTCCGCCCCGACGTCGCCTACGTGCCCATCAGCGACGCCGTGCCGTTCGAGTGGCGCTTCATCTGGCCGACCGCCGCCGAGACCCGGAGCGTCCGCGCCTTCGACCGCGCAGCCGCGGCCCACGCCAGGCGTCGGGATCCCGACGTTCCGTAGGCCCGCCAACCACCCACCGCAGCCCCCAAATGGTCTCGGCTCCGCGAGGCCGTTACCTTCCGAGCTCATGACGAACGTGGCCGCGCTGCACGAGCTGATCGCCGGCGCGGTGGGCGACCGTGCCTGCATCGTCCAGGCCGACCGGCGCCTCTCCTGGGCCGAGGTGACCGACCGCACCCGGCGCCTCGCGGCCGTGTTGGGCGACGCTGGCCTCGGCGTCCACGGCGACCCGCTCGACGTCGAGCCGTGGGAATCGCCCCACGACCACGTCGCCCTCTACCTCTACAACGGCAACGAGTACCTGGAGGGCATGCTCGGCGCCTGGAAGGCCCGCTGCGCCGCGGTCAACGTCAACTACCGCTACGTCGCCACCGAGCTGGCGTACGTGCTGCGCGACAGCCGGGCCGGGGCGATCGTGGTGGGCGGCACGTTCGTCGAGACGCTCGCCGAGGTGCTGCCCGACCTCCCCGACCTGCGCCTGGTGCTCCAGGTGGACGACGGGTCGGGAGCGCCGCTGCTGCCGGGGGCGGTCGACTACGAGGCGGCGCTGGCCGTGGCCACGCCGGTCGCTCCCGTGGGGCTGTCGCCGGCCGACCGCTACATCCTCTACACCGGTGGCACCACGGGGATGCCGAAGGGCGTGCTGTGGCGCCAGGACGACTTCCTGGTGGGTGCGCTGGGCATCAGCGGTCCGGCCGACGAGATCGTGGCGGCCGCGGCCCGGCGGGTGGCCTTGGCGACGCTGCCGTCGGCGCCGTTCATGCACGGCGCCGCCCACTGGAACGCCCTGTCGTCGTTGCTGGCCGGCGGCACGATCGTGCTACCCGCCGACCCCAGCCGCGTCGACCCCGCCGACATCCTCGCCACGATCGAGCGGGAGCAGGTGTCGTCGCTGCAGATCGTGGGCGACGCCTTCGCCCGGCCGCTGCTCGCCGAGCTGGCCCGGCAGCAGGCCCGGGGCGACGGCCACGGGCCCGACCTGTCGAGCCTCCGCTACGTGGTGTCCGGCGGGGCGGTCCTGTCGCGACCCGTGAAGGACCAGCTGGTGGCCGCCGTGCCGGGGCTGCGGATCGTCGACGTGCTGGGCGCGTCGGAGACCGGCCGCCAGGCGGTGGGCTCCCGGTCGACCGGCGGGTTCCAGCCGTCGGAGGGCACGGCGATCCTGTCCGAGGACCGCTCCCGGGTGCTGGCCCCCGGCGACGACGAGCTGGGCTGGCTGGCCCAGAAGGGCCACGTGCCGCTGGGCTACCTCGGCGACCCGGACAAGACGCGGGCGACGTTCCCGACCGTGGACGGCGCCCGCTACGCCGTGCCCGGCGACCGGGTGCGATGGTCGCCGGACGGCACGGTGGAGTTCTTCGGCCGCGACTCGGTGACCATCAACACCGGCGGCGAGAAGGTCTTCGCCGAGGAGGTGGAGCAGGCGCTCACCTCCCACCCGGCGGTCGAGGATGCCCTGGTGGTGGGCCGTCCCGACCCCCGTTGGGGCCAGGCGGTGGTGGCGGTCCTGTCGCTGCGGGAGGGCGTCGCCGCGCCGCCGGGCGACGACGACCTGCGTGACCACTGCCGCCGCACGATCGCCGCCTACAAGGTCCCCAAGGCCTTCTTCTGGTCGCCCACCGTCGAGCGCTCCCCCAGCGGCAAGCCCGACTACGCCTGGGCGCGCACCGTCGTCACCGCCTGACCACTCCCGGTCGCTAACCTCGTTCCGTGACCTCCCGCCGACTGCTGATCGTTGCCCTCCTGGGCCTCGTGTTGGTGGTCGGCGTCGCGCTCGGGCAGACGGGTGGCAGCGCCGACCGGCTCCCCGCCGAGGTGACCCACAGCCACGACGACTCCCGGCCGTGCGTGACGCGGCCCGAGTGCGGCGGGGCCTGGGTCTTCGGCACCGCGGCGTTGCTGCTGGTGGTCACCGTGGCCGCGCCGACCATCGGCGCTGCGGCCATCGGCACCCGGCTGACCAGCCGGCCCCAGCTGCTGCTCTCGAGGCTGGCAGCGAGCCGCCTCGAGCGGCCCCCGCAGTTCTCCTGACGTAGCCCGTTCCCCCCGTTCACTCCCGTCAGGAGGCATCCGGTGTCGCGCACCGATACCGCCATCGATTTCTTCACGTTCCTCACCCTGTTGGCCGACGTGGCCAGCGTCGGGATCATCGCCCTGGTCGTCACCCGGCACCGCGGCCGGCTCCGCGCCGAGGTGGCCGACGGCGGCCTCGGCCTCGCCTGGCTGGTCGCCGCCGTGTCGATGTCGGGCAGCCTGTGGTTCTCGGAGGTGGCCGGCTTCCTGCCCTGCCGCCTCTGCTGGATCCAGCGAGCCTGCATGTACCCCCTGGTGGTGGTGCTGGCCCTGGCCATGTTCCGCCGCTCCCCCGTCTCGGCCTGGGCCCGACGGCTCGCCTTCGCCCTCTCCGGCGTGGGCGCGGCCGTCGCCACCTACCACGTCACGCTCGAACGGTTCCCGTCCCTGGAGACGGGTGCCTGCGACCCGAAGGTGCCCTGCACCCTGGTCTGGTTCGAGCGCCTCGGCTTCGTCACCCTCCCCTACATGGCGCTCAGCGGCTTCGTGCTGATCCTCACGCTGCTGGTTGCGTCGTCCCCCTCTCGCAAGGAGACCCTCTCGTGAGCACCACGACCAAGACCCGTCGACCCCCGTCCCCCCGCAACCGCCGGTCCGGCCCACCGCCGCTCGTGGTCGCCGCCCTGCTGGCGGTCGTCGTGGCTGCCCTGCTGGCGGTCGGGGTCGCCGTCGCCGGCAGCGGTGACGACGACACGGCCACCAGCACCGGCTTCGACACCGGCACCGCGGTGGTCGAGGACCCCACGGCCGCGGCGCCGACGCTCGAGGGCGTCGACCCCAACGGTGACGCCGTCACCCTCCCCGCGTCGGGCCAGCCCACGCTCCTGGTCTTCATGGCCCACTGGTGCCCGCACTGCCAGCGGGAGATCCCGCAGCTGCAGGAGTGGATCGACGGCGGGCAGCTCCCGGAGGACGTCCAGGTAGCCGGCGTCGCCACCGCCATGAGCCCCGACCGGCCCAACTACCCGACCTCCGCCTGGCTCGACCGGGAGGGCTGGACGCCGCCGACGATCGCCGACGCCGACGGCGCCGCGGCCGAGGCCTACGGCGTCGACGCCTTCCCGTACTTCGTCGCGATCGATGCCGAGGGCACCGTCGTCGCCCGCTCCTCAGGTGAGCTCACCCTCGACCAGGTGACCGAGATGATGGACGCCGCGTGAGGCGCCGGGCGGGCATCGGCGCGGCGATCGTGGCGGCCGTCGCCGTGGTCGTCGCCGGCGGCGCAGCCTTGGCGCTGCGTGACGACCACCCGGGGCCCGAGGGGGTGGAGGTGAGCGAGGCGTGGGCGGCGCCCAGCACCACGGCGCTGGCCGTCTACCTGGGCATCGACAACGGCGGCGCCGACGACCGGCTGGTCGCGGCGTCGTCCGACGTCGCCGGCTCGGTGTCGCTCATGGGGAGCGGCACCGGGCTGGGCCACTCGTCGGCGGACGGTGCCGTGCCGGTCGACCTGCCGATCCCCACCGGCACCACCGAGCTCCTCCCCGGCGAGAGCCACCTCATGTTCGAGGGCCTCGACCACCCCTTGGAGGCCGGCGACCGGTTCGCCCTGGAGCTCACGTTCGAGCGGGCCGGCACCGTCGACGTGGAGGTCGAGGTCCTCACCTGGGACGACGTCGCCGGGCGAGCCGACGGCTGACCACCCTCAACGAACCAGCAGCGGCCGGAGCGTGCGGTGGGCCACCTCGAGGCCCGCGTGCACGAGCGACTCGCTGCCGCCCCACACCGGGTCCTCGTGCTCCACCGAGAGCACGCCCTCGAAGCCGCCCTCGTACATGGCGTCGACCAGCCGCACCCAGCCGCCC
>DATHJB010000123.1 GCA_035316325.1 Acidimicrobiales bacterium | reverse complement strand
GTGTCCCTTGGCCTTCAGCCCCCCGCTCGGGTTGACCGGGATGCGTCCCCCGACCGACGTGTCCCCGGCCTCGACCAGCTTGGCGGCGCCGAACCGATCGCAGAAGCCGAGGTCCTCGTAGTCGATCAGCTCGACCGTGGTGAAGCAGTCGTGCACCTCGGCGACGTCGACGTCGGCCGGGCCGATGCCGGCCATCGCGTAGGCCTGCCTGGCGGCCTTGACCGTGGGCGGGAACGTCGTCATGTCCGGCTTGTGCTGGTGCATGACCCGGTCGACCCCCAGCCCGACGCCCCGCACCCAGACCGGCCGATCGGTGTAGCGGTCGACGACCTCCTCGCCGACCAGCAGCACGGCCGCCGCGCCGTCGCTCTGCGGCGTGCAGTCGAACAGGCCGAACGGCTCGGCCACCATCGGCGCGTCGAGCACCTGCTCGACGGTGATCTCGAAGCGCAGCTGCGCCTTGGGGTTCGAGGCGCCGTGCCGGTGGTTCTTCACCGCGACCATCGCCATGTGCTCGCGCGTGGCCGGCGACTCGTGCAGGTAGCGCGCCGCGTGCAGTGCGAAGTTGGCCGGAGCCACGAGGCCGAGCGGGAAGTCCCACGCCATGTCGCGGGTCATCCCCATCCAGTCCCAGAAGGTGGTGCGGGTCGAGGTCTCACGGACCTTGTCGGCGCCGGCCACGAGCACGACGTCGTAGAGCCCGCTGGCCACCGCGAGCATCCCGTGACGCACGGCGTCGTTGCCGGTGGCGCAGGCGTTCTCGACCCGCGAGACCGGGATGTCGAGCAGGCCACAGGAGTCGGCGAGGATCCCCGCTGCGAACCCGTCGGTGGTGACCAGCTCACCGAACCACGCGGCCTGGATGTCGGAGCGGTCGAAGCCCTTGTCGACGTGGGCGATCGCCTCGCTGACCGCCATCGGGAGCATGTCCTTCACGCCGAGGTCGAAGAGCTCGCCGAACGGCGTCATCCCGGCGCCCACCATCGCGACGCGCCTCATGCTGCGACCTCCGTGCGCTCGCGGGGCAGGAACGCGTAGCCGTAGTCGGGCACGCCGGACCGGACGGCCACCCGGCGGAGGACCATGTCGCCCGCGTCGCCGATCGCCACCGACCCGGGCGGCGCGCCGGTGACGTGGGCGAGGAGCCGGACGCCGCTGCCACCCAGATCGACGAGGGCCAGCGAGTAGGGCGTGACCAGGCTGGGGACCGGGACGTGGACCGTCGTGGTGCTGTAGACCGTGGCGTCGCGAGGTAGGTCGACCAGCTCGGTCGGCTGCTCCGACCCGCACCCGAGACACCGGTACCGGGGCGGCAACGACAGGCAGCCGCAGACCGCACAGCGGGCGGCGGCGAGACGCAGCTTGGCGTCGAAGGCCCGCTCGTAGGCGGCGAGGGAGATCGCGATGCCGGGCCCGGGTGTCGCGGTGCCCGACGGAGGCGGCAGCGGCACCGGCTCGTTCCGCGCCACCGGGACCGCTGGGACCGCTGGGCCGCCGGCCAGGTCGGCGATGGCAACCGTGGCCTGCTCCACGGCCAGGATCCGGCCGCCGCCCCGCTCCGCGACGGCCGCGAGGGCGAAGATGGCGGCGCTGGCGCCGACCGTGGGGAGCGCCGGAGGGTCGCCGGCGCTGAGCGGTGCTGCGAGCTTGTGACCCAGTCCGGCGACCGCGGCCACCTTGCCGGCCAGGCCGGCCCGTTCGAGGGACACGCCGACGCCCCGCTCTCGCGCCAGCCGGGGGTCGGCGTAGTCGGTGACCTCGCCGTGCGCGTCGCGGGTGACGACCGGGAGGCTGCGGCTGACCCGACCGGCCAGGGTGAGCTCCGCCCCGCGGGCGCCGCCGAGGAGGAGGGCGGCGGCCCCCGCGGGTCCCAGGTCGGCGCCGATGACCAGCGTGCCTGCCGGCGCCGCCGCCGCGGCTGCCAGCGCGGCCGGAGCGCCGCCGAGCTCCTCGCGCACCTCGGTGGCGGCATCCACGCCCAGGCCGGCGAGCAGTGGCGCCGCGTTGCCGCCCTCGAGCAGGGGCACGTCCCGGCTGACGAGGACGACGGAGCGGATCGTGCCGGCGGGCGACGAGCCCATGGCCCGGCGGCCGGCCGCGACCGCCATCGTGACCACGTCCTCGTCGTGGCCGGCGCAGCGCGCCGCCGTTGTGCCCCACGGTGGGAGGTAGGTGCCGATCGATTGGATCACGGTCACGAGACCGGGACCCACCCCGCACCCTCGCTGCTGCGCCGGGCGGCATCGACGACCCGTTGCACGCGGTGGCCATCGTGCAGTGTGGGAACCAGGGGCGACGCGGCGTCGGGCCCGGCGGAGAACGCCGGCGCCCAGTCCTCGAGCAGCAGGGCGAGCGAGCGGATCGCCGAGGCGGCGCGCCGAGCCGGGAGCGGCAGCCCGCTGGCCGGCATCCGGTCGCTGCCGGGAATCGACACGAGGTCGTCCTGCCCGACCGCACCGGAGCGGATCTCGGCCGGCTGCTCCCCCATCACCGACCCGTCCATCGACAGCGAGCCCTCGCTGCCGAACACCTCGAAGCTCCGGAAGTCCTGCTGCAGCGCGACCGCGGTCGTCGCCACGCTGGCGAGCATGCCGTTCTGCATCCGCAGCAGCACGACCGACGTGTCGTCGGCGTCGACCTCGAGCGTGCTGCCGTCGGCCCGGGGGCGGGTGGGGACCGAGGTCCGCACGTCGGCGCACACCGCTTCGGGCTCGCCGAACAGGGCGCACAGGAAGTCGAGGTCGTGCGAACCCATGCCCATGAGGTACCCGCCGCCGTGCGCACGCCGGTACATCCACTCCGACTGCAGGCCCCGGGTCGGGTGCCAGAAGTCGGCGCCGCTGCGGGCCAGGGCCAGGTAGGGCCGACCGACGTGGCCGTCGCGCACCATCTCCCACATCCGCAGCCGCCCCGGGTCCCAGCGGTTCTCGAAGCACACCGCGTGGCGGACGTCAGCCGCCTCGGCGGCGTCGAGCATCTTGCGCGTCTCGCCGCTGTCGATGCCGACCGGCTTCTCGACGAGCACGTGCTTGCCGGCCGCGATCGCGGCGAGGGCCTGCTCGTGGTGGAGGTCGACCGGCGTGCACACCGAGATGAGGTCGAGGTCGTCACGGGTGACGAACGTCCGCCAGTCGGTGCTGAGGTCGGTGATGCCCAGCTTCTCCCCCGCCGCCGTCACGCGCTCCTCCCGCTGCGAGCACAGCGCGGTGACCTCGAACTGCGGGACCATCCGGAAGGCGGGGACCTGCACGACCGATCCCCAACCGACGCCGACGATCCCGACGCGGACGGGCGGTCCGGTTCCGGTCTCCGGGTCCATGTCTCCCCCTCGTACGTCGACGGACGTCAGCGCCTGACACTACCGTCAAGTTCGCGCTCCCGCATCGTCGACGCCGATCTCCGACATCGAGCCGACATGGTGTGCTCGGTACGTTGGGCAGGGGTGGCATCGTCCGACTTGAGGGGGACGTGCAATGTGGGGGACATCGGTACGGCGTTCGCTCTTCGCAGCGACCGCTCTCGTTTCGATCGTCGTCGTCGCGACCGCGGCCGACGCCGGGCAACCCCGGCACCATCGGACCGGCCTCGACTGCAACGTCGAGCAGATCCAGCGCCGCGCGGGCCGGCCGATCTCCCGGGATGCCCGGACGGTCGAGATCGTCTCGGCGGTGGAGATGACGACCGCGGCGCCCGCGGTCTCGTACTGCCGGGTCGATGGCTACGTCGTGACCCAGGGCCCGGGGCCCGACCCCAACCACGTCAACTTCATGGTGGCGCTGCCCGAGGGGTTCGAGCAGCGGTACTTCTTCGTAGGTGTCGGAGGGTCGGCAGGGATCGTGCCACCACCACCGGATGCGCAGTTGCGCGAGGGCTATGCCGTCGCCGGAACCGACGGCGGCAGCCCCACGCCGGGGATCGACTGGCGGTTCGCCATCGACCGGACCAAAGCCTTCGACTACGGGCAGCGGGGAGTCCACGTCTCTGCGGTCGCGACGCAACGGATCACCCGGGCGTTCTACGGGCTGTCGGGGCGACAGGACGAGCTCTTCAGCTACATCTCCGGTTGCTCTGGCGGCGGCCGCATGGGCAACGCCGAGGCCAGCACGTACCCGGACACCTTCGACGGCGTGATCCTGGGTGCACCGGGCATCGATCCGCAGAACATCCTGCTCTTCGGCCGGGTCGCCGATCTCGTGTTGGAGAACCCCGACACCTGGGTCTCCCCGCAGCAGCTCGCCCAGCTCGAGGCCGCGGTCGTCGAGCAGTTCGACGACGCCGACGGCGCCGACGACGGACTGATCTGGGACCCCAGCCGGGTCTCGTTCGACCCTGCCTCGCTCGGCATCTTCACGCCGCCCCAGCTGGAGCTGCTCGACATCGTCCTCGGGGGCCTCGACACTCCCGGCGCGAGCTATCCGGGGTTCAGCCTGGCCAACCCCATCGGCTGGTCGTCGTTCCTGGTCGGTCTGACTCCACCGCCGTGGACGGCGACGACCGCTCCGGCCGGCTTCACGGTGTTCGACACCTACAGCAAGGGTCTGTTCGGGCCGGACTACGACTTCACCACCCAGTTCCGCTTCGACGACCGGGGCTACGTCCGCCAGTGGCGCCAGCTGTTCGATCGGGTGTACCAGGCCTCGGGTGAAGCCGATCCCGCCGACCTGGCGCGCTTCGAGCGGGCCGGCGGCAAGCTGCTGATCTGGCACGGCGTCGCCGACAACGCGATCTCCATCAACGACACGATCGAGTACTACGACGGGATCGCCGACATCCGTCGTCGAGGCGACGTCGACTCGTTCGCCCGCCTGTTCCCCGTACCGGGGCTGCTCCACTGCGGCGGCGGCCCCGGACCGGTCGACGTCCCGGACCAGGCCCTGTCGGCGATCGTCGACTGGGTCGAGAACGGCCACGCGCCCGACTCGCTGGTCGCCGACGCACCCGGCCGGTCGTTCCGGCTGTGCCCCTACCCCGAGGCCTCGGTGTTCGCCGGAGGCGTCGACAACCCTGCCGCCCTCGACGTGAACGACGCGGCCAACTGGTCCTGCGCCGAGCCGTAAGAGGCCGAGCGGAGCCGACACCGGGCCGAAATGCTGTCGTAGGTACGGTGGCCGCGTGGACGGCGTCCGAGCGTGTCCGGTCTCCGAGGGTGTCGGTTGGTTGGAGCAGGGCTTCCTGGTCGACCCCTACCCGCAGCTGTCCGCGCTGCGGGACGAGGCACCCGTGTTCTACGACCGGGACCTCGACCACTGGATCGTGACCCGCTACGCGGATGTCGAGGCCTGCCTGCTGGACCGCACCACGTTCCTCGCCGAGAACGCTTCGTCCCCCATCTGGCCACCGGTGGACGAAGCGCAGCGCGTCCTGAGGGAGCACGGCTACAAGCGGGTGCCGACGCTCAACAACGCCGACCCGCCCCGGCACGCGCCCATGCGCAAGGCGGTCCTGGCCTGCATGTCGCCGCGGCGGCTGCGGGCGCTCGAACCCGAGGTGCGGTCCTACGCCCGTGGGCTCGTCGAAGCGATCGTCGGCGGCGACGAGGCCGACCTCGTCGCCGCCCTGACGTTCCCGCTCCCCGGGTGGGCCGGGTTGAGCCTGCTCGGCATCCCCGAGTCCGACTTCGAGCAGGTCAAGGCCTGGTCGGCGGGCCGGGTGCTGTTCACCTACGGCCGCCTCCCGGCCGACGACCAGGTCCGGGTGGCCCACAACGTCACGGCCTTCTGGCGCTACGCCGAGGACTTCGTCGCCGATCGTGACGCGGCCCGCCGGGACGACTTCACCAGCGACCTGCTGCGCTACCACGACGAGCACCCCGATGTGGTCACCGGCGACGACGTCGTGAACATCGTGTACTCGATGGCCCTCGCCGGGCACGACTCGACCACCAACGCCATGGGCAACGCTCTGCGCCACCTCCTCACCCACCGCGACCAGTGGGACCTCCTGGTACAGGACCCGGCGCTGGTCCCCGACGCGGTCGAGGAGTCGCTGCGCTTCGACGGTCCGGTGCTCGGCCACCGCCGGACGGCCGCCGTCGACACCGAGATCGGCGGTACCCCGGTTCCGGCCGGGGCCAGACTCGTCCTGCTCTTCGCCGCCGCGGGCCACGACCCGGCGCACTTCCCCGAGCCCGACGCGTTGGACGTCAGGCGGTCCAACGCCGGCGAGCACCTCGCCTTCGGCCGGGGCGTGCACTTCTGCCTGGGCGCACCGCTGGCCCGGATGGAGCTGCGCATCGCCCTCGAGCTGCTGACCGAGCTCACGCCCGAGATGCACCTCGTGCCGGGCCGGCCCCTGGCCTACTCGCCCAACGCGCTCTTCCGCTCGGTCGAGCACCTCCACGTGCACCCGTGAGGAGGACGACGATGGAGCTCGAGGCCGTCAGCTTCGAGGTCGAGGACCACGTGGCGACGATCACGCTGGACCGGCCCGAGGCCCTCAACTCTTTCAACGAGGCCATGGCCCGGGACATCGCCGACGCGTGGGCGACCGTTCGTGACGACGACGACATCCACGTCGCCGTTCTCCAGGCCAACGGCGAGCGGGCGTTCTCCACGGGTGTCGACGTCAAGGGCGGCAGTCGGTGGTTCCTCAAGGACAACGTGTGGAACAGCTTCGACCCCGGGACGATGCTGTCGCCGAAGCTCCACCACAAGGTGTGGAAGCCCGTCGTGGCCGCGGTCCACGGGCTGTGCGCCGGCGGTGGGCAGTACTTCATCAACGAGGCGGACATCGTCATCTGCTCGGATGACGCCGAGTTCTTCGACCCCCACGCCGACGTGGGCATCGTCTCCGCCGTCGAGCCGATCGGGATGCTGTGGCGGGGAGTGCCGCTCGGCGACGTGCTGCGCTGGGCGTTGATGGGCAACGACGAGCGCATCACGGCCGAGACGGCTCTGCGGCTCGGTCTCGTGACCGAGGTCGTGGCCCGCGCCGACCTACGCCCCCGGGCGCGGCAGATCGCCACCTCGATCGCGGCGCGGAACCCCAAGGCGATCCAGGGCACCATCCGGGCCATCTGGGAGTCGCTGGACATGCTGCACACCGTCGGCCTGCAGAACGCACTGGCCTACACGCACATCGGCAACCAGCCGCCGCATCTCCCCTCGGGCGACAAGCGCCCGCCCACGTACCGCTGACCGCGGTCAGCGGAGGAGGAAGGTCGAGAGGCGGTCGAGCTGGTCGAGGGCCGGGCTCGTGGGGATGAGGATCAGCTCGTCCCATCCGGCCGCTTCGTAGGCCCGGATCATGGCTTCGAGCTTCGCTTCTCCGGAGCACGGCGCCAGTGCCGGGGTCCAGCGGAAGTCGGCGCGCAGCGGCACGTCGCCGAAGTAGCGCTCGCCGGCACTGCGGATGAGCTCGTCGCTGTCGGGCCCGAGCGCGAACCACACGCCGTCCATCAGGTACGGGGGCCCGACCCGGCCCGCCTGGGACCACGCGGCGCGGACCTCGGCCCCCTTGGCCTCGATGGCTTCGGGCGACAGGGGCATCGAACCGCCGTAGTTGCCGTCGGCCCACCGAGCGGCTCGGGCGAGGGACTTCGGCCCCCGGGCGCTGGAGTAGATCGGCGGCCCACCGGCCTGGAGCGGCGCGGGGCCGACGCCGCGCCCCGGCCCCGCCGCGGCTTCCGCCCACGTGCGGCGCAGCGCCGCCACCTGCTCGTCGAGTCGAGCGTGCCGGTGCCGCATCGGCCGTTCGGCGGCTTCGTAGTCGTCGGGCCGACCGCCGACACCGACCGCGACCCGGAGCCGGCCCTGCGAGAGGACGTCGACGGACGCCAGCTGCTTGGCGACCACTGCGGCGGCGTGCAGCGGCATCACGCTCAGCCCGAAGAGGATGCTGGGCCGCGACGTGAGGAGGGCCGCCGCCGTCAGGCTGACCGTGTGGTCGAGGTTGTCGTAGACGAGCCGCTCGCCGACCACGACGGTGTCGTACGGTCCGGCCTCGATGCCGGCGCACCAGGCCTCGAGCGTGGCGCGGTCGGCGTAGGGGACGATGTGGGGCAGCAGGACGCCGAACCTCATCGTCGGCCCCCGGGTTCCGCGGTTGTCGTGGGGCGCAGCCCGGGGACGACCTCGGTGGCGTACAGCTCGAGCGAGGTCGTGTCGGGGTGGTCGCCGAACTGCGGCACGAGCTCGCTGACGCCGAGCTCCACGAACTCGCCCATGGCGTCCTGCACCTTCGCCGGCGTTCCCCAGAGCCAGGAACGGAACTCGGGGATGCCGCGGCGGGCGCGCAGGTCCTCGACGATGCGGCGGGCCTCGTCTTCGTCGCGGCGGATCACGATGCCCGTCTCGAACCAGCTGATCCTGATCTCCTCGAAGGGCCGGCCGGCGGCGTCGCACCTCGCCTCCAGCTTCGCCTTGGTCGCCGGCAGGTCGTCGAGGGAGCCCACGTAGTTCCAGGTGTCGGCGCGGGCGGCCACGATGCCGAGCGTGGTCGGCCCCGACCCGCCGATGACGAGCGGCACCCGGGCCTGCAGCGGCTTCGGGTCGCAGCGGCCGCGGTCGATCGTGTAGTGCGAACCGCTGAAGGTCACCTCGGGCTCGCTCCACAGGAGTCGGATGATCTCGACCGCCTCGCCCAGCATCTCGATGCGAGTCCGCGCCCCCGGGAACGGGACGCCGTAACCGAGGTGCTCCCGCTCGAACCAGCCGGCGCCGAGACCCAGGTCGATCCGGCCGCCGCTCATGTGGTCGACGGTCGCGGCGATCTTGGCCAGCAGCGCGGGTGGGCGGAACGAGTTGCACGTGGCGAGCTGTCCGAGCCTGATCCGCGAGGTGTGCTGGCTGAGCCCGGCCAGCAGCGACCAGCACTCGAGCACCGGGGTGCTGCGCTTCGGCGTGCCCGGCGGCCGGCCGTGGTCGATCCACGGGGCGTTGTGGACGTGATCGCTCACCCACAGCCCGTCCAACCCGAGCTCCTCGATCGCGCGGGCGTGCTCGACGTTGACCCGCCAGAGGTCGGCCACCGGCACGTCGCCGAGCTCGAGCATGAAGCCCTGGGGGACGAAGGCGCCGAAGCGCAGCTCCGGTGGACCGCTCACGCCGCTCACGTCCGGGCCGACCGCAGGACGACCCCACTACGGGCGTCGACGTCGAGGCACCCGTCGCGCACCAGGAAGCGGCCGTTGACGAGCACGTCGTGCACGCCGGCCGGCCGGTCCGCGACGAGGCGGTCGGCGCCGGCCGGGAGGTCGTGGACGCGACGCAGGGGGCCGACGCCGATGGTGGCGAGGTCGAACACGACGAGGTCGGCGGCGGACCCGGGCCGGAGGTAGCCGCGATCGCCGAAGCCGAAGAGATCTGCCGGCTCGCCGGTCAGCTTGCGGACGGCCGCTTCGAGCGACAGCTCGTTGCGCTCCCGGACGAAGGTGCCGAGGAGCTCCGAGGAGAACCCGGCGTCGCACAGCTGGCTGGCATGGGCGCCGGCGTCGGAGAGGCCGACGACGGTCCCGGGCTCGCCGAGCAGCCGACCGATGCCGGCCACGTCGTCGTTGGCGATCACGCAGCGGACCCGCGTGGTGAGATCGTCGGCGAGGGCGATGTCGAGCAGCGCGTCGAGAGGCGTCGATCCGCGCTCGGCGGCGATCGCGCCGAGCGGCCGGCCCTCCAGGTGCGCCTGCCGCGTCTCCTCCACGACGAACGAGTCCCACCGGATCCGGGGCACCCCGGCATCGAGCTCGGCCTGGGCCTGCTCCCGCCAGACACGGTCGCCGTAGCGGCGGATCCGCTCCTCCGGCGCCTGCTGGTGGAGGGCGGCGAAGCTCGGCCGGCCGTCGAAGAAGAACGGACGGTCCATGCGACACTGCATCGACAGCGGCCGCACCGACACCTGGGGCCGGACGTCCGCGCCCGTGGCGCTCCCCTGCCGGTGGATGTCGAGCATGCGCTCCTGGCGGCCGTCGGGGTAGGTGAGCAGCGCCGTCCAGGTCACCGGGCGACCGACCTCGGGCTGGAGGGCGTAGAGCTCGGCGTGGGGAAGCTGGTCGCCCGGAACGATCCCGACGACCCCGTGCTGCTCGGCCCCCGCCTGGGCCAGCAGGGCGCGGAGCTCCTCCGTCGACGCCAGGCGCGACGGCACCGGCCGCCCGCCGTCGCCGACGTGGCCCGGCGACTGGCTGGTGGCGAACCCGGCGGCGCCGGCGTCCATGGCTTCGGCGAGCGCCTGCGCCATCCGGGCGATCTCCGCCGCCGTCGCCTCCCGCTCGTAGGCGTCGGCGCCCATGACCCAGATCCGCAGCGGGGTGTGGCCCGCGTAGGCCGCGAAGTTCAGGGCGACCCCGCGCCGGTCGACGGCGTCCAGGTAGCCGGCGAAGCTCTCGAACTCCCAGGCGATGCCCGCTTCCAGGGCCTCGAGGCTCATGCCCTCGACGTGCTCGAGCGTCCGGGCCAGCAGGCCCCGGTGCCCCGGGCGGGCCGGAGCGATGCCGAAGCCGCAGTTGCCCGCGACCACCGTCGTGATGCCGTGGAAGCACGAAGGCGTGAGGAGGGGGTCCCACAGGACCTGGGCGTCGTAGTGGGTGTGGATGTCGACGAACCCGGGGGCCACCACGAGCCCGTGGGCATCGACCTCGGTCGCGCCCTGGTCGGGAACATCGCCGACCGCGGTGATGCGCCCGGCGTGGATGCCGACGTCGGCCGCCGCCGCCCCTGCGCCGCTGCCGTCGACGACCAGCCCGCCGCGGATGACGACGTCGAGGCTCATCGGCCGGGGCCCGCTGCGGTCAGGGCCGGGCCGATCTCCGAGCGCTCGATCCGGTCCGGCGGGGGTGCCGGGTGATGGTAGAGGGCCGCGGCGTTGGCGAAGCACACCCGCGCGACGTCGTCGGGCGGCAGGTGGGCGAGCTGCGCCGCCAGCAGGGCCTGGGTGTCGGGCCACGAGCTGTCGCCGTGCGGGTAGTCGACCTCGACCATCACGTTGCCGGCCCCGATCACGTCGAGGTGCTGGAACGCGGTCGGGTCCTCGATCGAGGTGAAGGAGAAGTTCCGGTGCATCACGTCGACCGGGTCGGGGTCGGCGGCGCTCCAGTGGGTGGATGCGGACGCCTGACGGTAGGCGCGCCGCAGGCGCTCGACGACCATGGGGACCCACGAGGCACCGCCCTCGGACAGCGCGACCTTGATCCCGGGGAACCGCAGCGGCACGCGGGAGAAGATCCAGTCGGTCAGCGCCACGATGCCGCTGACGGGGAACAGGGCCACGGTCACCTCGACCGGCGAATCGGTCGAGCCCGTCGTGATGGCGCCGCGCGACCCGACGTGCAGGTTGACCACCGTGCCCGTCTCCTCGCAGGCGGCGAAGAAGGGGTCCCACGCTCCGCTGTGGATCGAGGGCATGCCCTGCCCCTCCGGGTTCTCGCTGAAGCTGACCGCTCGGAAGCCCCGCTCGGCGTTGCGGCGCACCTCCGCCGCGGCGCCGTCGGGGTCGGCCAGCCAGGCCACCTGGCAGGGGATGAACCGGTCGGGGGCCGCCCCGCACCACTCCTCGAGCAGCCAGTCGTTGTAGGCCCGGAGGCACGCCAGGCCCAGCTCGCGGTCGGTCATCGCCGCGAACCGGGACCCCGCGAAGCCCCACACCATCGACGGGAAGGGCAGCGACGCCCAGATGCCGGCAACCTCCATGTCGGCGACGCGCTCGTGGGGATCGGTGACGCCCGGGAGGAACTCGTCGAAGCGCGCCGGGGCCACGTTCCACTCCTCCATCGGTCGGCCGACGAGCGCGTTGGGCATGCCGATCGGCAGCCGCTCACCGTCGACCAGCCACCGCGGCAGGCCGTCGTCGTCGGTGACGACGCGCGGGGCGGCGTCGCGCAGCCGGGCGGGCAACCGGCCCTCGAACAGCGTCGGCGGCTCCACGAGGTGGTCGTCGACGGAGATGACCGGGCAGAACACCGGCCGGGCCGCCGGGCGGGGCAGCAACGTCACCGCGCCCCGCTCCTGCCGCCGGCCCGGGGTCGCACCCTTGCCGAGGACCTTCATCGGACGGCCTCCAGGGGCGCGGCCGCGCCGGCGATGGCCGTCGGCGCGAAGAAGTCGGGGCGGACGGCGGTCAGGGTGCGCCAGGCGTTCTCGTAGGTGAACTTGCGGAAGTCCTCCGCCGACAGCACGCCCTCGTCGACCGCCTCGTAGGCCTCGGGGAGCACGCCGCGCATGTCGGGCACGTCCCAGTGCCCGATGTCGGAGGCGAACATGGCCCGCAGCTGCGTGTGCCCCGGGTTCAGCCCCCGGTCGAACGCCAGCCGGTTCAGCGGGTCGTCGGCCTCGCAGCCGAAGCTGAACTGCGTGGTGAACATGCGCACGATGTCGTCGATCCCGGTGATCCGCGCTTCGGCGAAGTCGTCGATGCTGGCGGGGTCCTCCGCGACCGCTCCCCGCCCGAAGAGCACCCCGTCGCGCCCGAGCCGGTGCGCGGCCAGGCGGCCCCGGGCATGGCGCCGGAAGAGGTCGTCGAACCGGTCGAGGTCGACCCCGCCCGGATCGAGCGACCCGATGGCGTCGCGGTTGCGCTTCCCGTAGTGCCCGACGAGATCGGCGAACAGCTGGCACGCCCAGGCGACGCCCCCTTCGAGGAACGAGAAGCTGAGCTCGGGGAACCGCGCCGCGACCCCGCCCATGACGATCGATCGGCAGGCCGGCTCCTGGCCGGCCGCGAAGTTGCCCAGGTGGTTGTAGACGTAGTTCGTCCGGGACGTGCGCGTGCCCCAGCCGTAGCCGACCATGTGGAAGCTCGGGGCGACGCGGAGCTCGACGCAGCGCCGCCAGAACGGGTCGTAGTCGTACGCGCTCTCGTGGCCGACGGTGTCGATCCACTGGGCCGTCGATCCGTCCGTCCGCAGCTCGGTGCGGTGGACGATCGCGCTGGTCACGAAGGCCCGGAAGCCGAGGTCGACCACGGCGTGCTCGAGGAGCTCGAGCGCCTCGGTGGGGTGCACGAGCGGGATGACGGCGACGGGTTCGAGGCGGTCCCGCAGGCCCTCGGTCACCGTCGCGTAGTAGGCGTTGAGGGCCCGGGCCAGGCCCGCCCGCAGGTCGGCGTCGGGGAGGGCGAGCACGCCGAGGCCCACCGTCGGGTACAGCATGCTGAAGTCGATGCCGATCTCGTCGAGCCGGTCGTACAGCAGGTGAGGGACGGTCGCGGTGGCCCGGTCGAGGGCCTCGCCGGGGAACGAGTAGAAGACCCGCTTGCCCGGCCGGGGCCGCGAGCGCAGGGGACCGGTCGGGGGCGCCAGCCAGCGGCGGAAGCCGTCGACGAGGTCGCCGCCGCCGACCTCGTGGGCCAGCTCCTCGACCAGGGGGACGAACTCGATCAGGTGCCCGTCGGCATCGATCACCGGGTGGTCGAGCTGTGCCCTGACCCGCGCGACGGTGTCGGTCGGGGTGCTCACGTCACATCGCCGTCGGCAACGCCGGGCCCAGCAGGCCGGCGGCGTCGATGACCTCGCCGCAGTCGGGGGCGCCGAGCTCGCGGAAGACGATCTCCCTGATCAGCCACCGCCCGTCGACCCGCCGGAGCTTGGTGCGGCACATGCGGCAGGTGACGAGCCCGAACCCGGCCGGGCCGTGGAAGGTGACCGCGAGCTGGCCGACGGCGGTGGCGTCGTCGCCGTCGACGTCGACGATGAAGTCGACCATGAGGTGCTGCTCGCGGTTGACGATGGCCAGGTGCCCCGGCCCGGTGACCGTCCGCCGCGCCTGCTCGTGGCCGACCGACACCAGCCCGTCGGAGACGCCGCCCTCCGGCAGCCGCAGCCCGCCCGAGACGTCCCACACGCAGTCGTCGGTCAGGGTGGCGAGGAAGTCGTCGAACCGGCCGAGGTCGGCGTTGTACCCGAACCGGACGAGCACGTCGCGGATCTGCTCCTTGTCCTCGAGGACTTGCAGTCGGCGCCGGAGCGACGCCAGCTCCGCCGCCGCGACAGGTTCGTCAGTCATCGGTCCTCCTTGTGTCGGGGGTCAGTCGTCTCGCCGGACGACGATGCCGGCGGCTTCGCGGTCCCAGGTGGCCGGCCCGTTGCCCTGCGCCCGCAGGACGTCCTTCCGGACCCGGCCGGTCGGGGTGAGCGGCAGGTCGTCGACGACCTCGACGTAGCGCGGGACCGCGTAGTACGGGAGGCGGGGCACCAGGAAGGCGACGAGCTCGACCGGGTCGATGTCGACGTGGTCGCGGACCACGAACACCTTCACGTCGTGGTCGCCGTGCTCGGTCGCCACGCCGACGCAGGCCGCCTTGCTGATCGCCGGGTGGGCGAGCACCTCCCGCTCGACCTCGTAGCTCGAGATGTTCTCGCCGCGGCGCCGCAGCGAATCGGTGGCCCGGTCGGCGAAGTAGTAGAAGCCGTCGGCGTCGACGCTGAACATGTCGCCGGTGTGGAACCAGCCGTTGCGCCAGGCGGCCGCCGTGGCGTCGGGCCGGTTCAGGTACTGGTAGGCGATCGTCCAGGGCTCGTCGCACCGGATGACCAGCTGGCCGACCTGGCCCGTGGGCACGGGCATGTCGTTCTCGTCGACGATACGAGCCTCGAACCCGGGGCACAGGCGGCCGGCCGTGGTCGGCCGGTCGATCTCGCCGGTCCAGCCGTGGCGGGTGGCCTGGGGCAGTTCGGTCATCCCGTACATGACCTGGAGGTAGTCGATCCCGAAGCGCTTCATGAAGCCCTCGGCGTCGGGGAGGAGCGGGTTCATGCTGACGTTCCGCAGGGGGTTGTCGGCGTCGTCGGGCCGCTCCGGCGTCGCGTACAGCACCGGCGCCATGGTGCTCACGAGCACCACGAACGTGGACCCGGTGGCACGCAGCTCGTCGAGGAACGTCGAGGCCTTGAACTGGCTGCGCAGGACGACCCGGCCACCGGCGTTCCAGCCGGCCATGGTGGGCGCCATGCCGCCGGTGTGGTACAGCGGCATGTGGCCGAACACGACGTCGTCGTGGGTCAGCCCCCAGGCCGGTGCAGCCGCGGCGCAGAGGTGGCGGTGGGTCGTCACGACGCCCTTCGACGGGCCCGTCGTGCCCGAGGTGAAGTTGACGACGGCGGTGTCCCACGGGTGGACCACGGGGTCGATCGAGGGCCGGGCGCCGCGCTCGCCCCGGATCAGCGAGGGGTCGATGCACCGGATGTCGAGGTCGAGCTCCTTGAACCGGGCGACCATCGCCTCGGTGGTGACGACGTGGCTCACCTCGGCATCGGCGCACACGTGGCGGAGCTGCTCGCCGCGCAGGGCGGTGTTGATCGCGACCACCGGGATGCCGAGCCGCGCGGCGCCCCACCAGGCGCGGAGCCAGTCGCGGCCGTTGCCGAGCATGACGGCGATGCGGGGTACCTGACCGACCAGCTCCTCGAGTCGGGCGGCCGAGGCGTTCATCTCGGCGACGGCCTCGGCCCAGGTCCACTCCTCGCCGTCGACGTCGGTGACGCAGACCCGGTCCGGCGTGACCCGGCCGAAGTGCTCCAGGACGTTCCTGAACACCACGCCGTCCTCGGGCAGGGGGATCGCTTCCAACTCGCTGCTCCTCTGGGTTCGACTCGCGGACGAAGCGGCGGCCAGCGGTGTCACTCGAGGAACGTCCGGATGGTGTCGAACACCTCGTCGGTGCGCTCGAGCGGCAGCGCGTGGCCGGCCCCGGCGAACGTAGTCACGCGGGCATCGGCGATGAGCTGCTCGAACACGGCCGCGTGCTCGACGGGCACCAGGCGGTCGGCCTCGCCCCAGAGGATCAGCGTGCGGGCGGTGACCCGGTGGAGTCGGCGGGACAGGCCCTTGTCGGGGATCGGCCACAGGAACTTCGCCAGGACCGACAGGCCCCGCGACGTCTCCAACAGCGCTTCCACGTGGTCGGCGCGGTTGTCGGCACCGTCGCTCGCCGCGCCGGCCGACGCGCCGTTGCCCTGCGCCGCCCCGGTCCCGGCGGCTGCCGCGTAGGCGGCCCGCGCCTCCTGGTCCTCCCAGAGGAGGTCGTCGAGCTCGACGACCGGCGTGGCGAAGAGGTCGGCCGTCGGGTGCTCGTCGAGCCAGAGCCCGACCGGTGCGATCAGGACCAGGTCGGCGACGCGCTTGGGGTAGTGGGCAGCGAGCTCGGCGCCGACCATCCCGCCGAAGGAGTAGCCGACGACGAGGGCCTGCTCGAGACCGAGCGACTCGAAGACGTCGTCGTAGTGGAGGGCGAGGTCGCGCACGTCGAGGATGTCGTCCAGCTCGCCCAGGTCGCGGAACCCGGGAGCGAGCGGGGCGATCACCTCGAACTCCTCGGACAACCGGACGAGGAACGGGTTGTCCGGTTGCAGTCCACCGGCCGTGTGGAGGAAGACGAGCGGTCGACCGGAACCTCCTCGGTAGACCGTCGGCAGGCCGCGGATGTCGAGGTCGTGGCGCTCAAGCTGCATGCGGAATCGCTCCTGGGCGGTCGTGGTGCGTCATCGGGGGCGCCCGCCCGGCCGTGCCCGGTGCCGGGTCTGCGGTCGCACGCTGGTGGTGTCGCGGCCGGACCGGAGGACGGCACCGGGGCGGGCACCGGTCAGGTCCCCGCCCCGCACGATCTCTGTCCCGTTGACGAAGACGTGCTCGATGCCGCTCGCGGTGCCGTAGAGGCGGGCAGCCCCACCGGGGAGGTCGTGGCGCAGCTCCACGCTCCCAGGGCCGACCGTCGCCGGGTCCAAGACGACGACGTCGGCTCGGGCGCCGACCGCCAGCCGGCCGCGATCACGGAGTCCGTACAGGCGGGCCTGCACGTCGGTGAGCCGGTGGACCGCTTCCTCCAGCTCCATCACTCCGCGATCTCGCACGTGCGGTCCGAGCAGGGCCGTCGGTGCGTTGAAGGTGGAGAGCGCATCGAGGTGGGCGCCGCTGTCGGTCGCACCGAGCACGACCCGGTCGTCGGCCCACACCTCGGCCCGGAGGGCCCAGCTCTCGTCGTCGTCGTCGATCGCCGGCGGCCGCAGGACAGTGTCCATCCCGTCCTCGACGGCGACGTCGACGACGGCGTCGAAGGCGGTGACACCGCGGGCGGCGGCGACCTCTCCGGCGCTCCAACCCTGGTGGCCGGTAGAGGTGGCCTCGAACACGAGCTGCTCCCAGACCCACGGCCGCGCCTCGCCCAGGGCTGCCTCCCGCAGGTCCGCCCGGAGCCCGGGATCGGACAGCGCCTTCAGCTTCTCCGGCACCGGCAGAGCCATGACCTTCGACCACCCGGGGAAGGTGTCGAAGCCGAAGCCGGTGCGCAGGGAGAACCGGGGCTGCATCAGGTCGGGCAGCGCGAGCGCGACCGCTTCCCCACCCATCGACGCCACGACGTCGGACGCGCCGAGCTGGTGGCGGACGAGGGCTTCGGTCGAGCGGCCGGCCAGCAGGATGTTCCAGTTGAGCGGGCGATCGGCGGCGACCGACATGCGGCCCATGAGCTGGACGAGATCGTCGCTGAACGGGTCGCGGCCGGCGACGTTGGGGATGAACTCGACGGTGGTGCCCTCGTGACGACCGACGACGTCGCACAGCGCCACGAGCTCGTCCGCCGACGCGTGCCGGGAGGGGACGGGCTCTCCGTCGGCGTCGTTGTGGGTCGCCGACCAGGAGGAGCTGAACCCGAGCGCACCGGCGGCCAGGCTGGCGCCGAGCAGCGCCCGCATGGCCTCGACGTCGTCGGCGGTCGCGGCCTCGCCCACGGCACGTGGCCCCATCACCGATCGGCGGATCGTCGAGTGCCCGGCGAGGAAGCCGGCGTTGACGGCGAGGGTCCCGTCAAGGGCCCGGAGGTACTCGTCGAAGGTGGGCCACGGGCGGGTCACCCCGATCGACAGCGAGTCCGGGTCCATCCCTTCCACCCGGGCCAGCATCGCGAGGAGGTAGGCCTGTTCCACCGGTGCCGCCGGGGCCAGGGTGAACCCGCAGTTCCCCCCGACGACCGTCGTCGTGCCGTGGAACGGCGACGGCGTGCACGCGGGATCCCACAGGACCTGCGCGTCGTAGTGGGTGTGCAGATCGATGAACCCCGGGCACACGACGAGCCCGTCGACGTCGATCACCCGGTCGGCGGACCAGCGGGCGGAGGCCGACGGCGGGTCGACGGCGGCGATGGCGCCGGCGGCGACGGCCACGTCGGCCCGAGCTCGCGGGCCGCCGAGGCCGTCGACGACCTCGCCGCCCCGGAGCACGAGGTCGTACGTCACGGTGACAGCATCGCCTTCTACTGGTCGACCCAGACCTCGTCGCTCAACAGGAGCGACTGGGTGGACAGCTCGATGCCGTGGACGTTGTCGGCGGGAAGCGTCCCCAGCACGACTCGGCCGTAGAAGAGGTTCGGCATGTCCTCCCAGAAGATGCGCTGGGCCTCCTTCCACTGCTCGACCGCCGCATCTCCCTCCGACTCGCGGGCGGCGATGATCGCCTCGTCCATGTCGGGGTTGGAGTAGTAGCCGAAGTTCGTGGACGAGTCGCTGAGCATCGCGTAGTAGAAGATCGGGTCGGGTGCGCCGAACGTGGTCGACTTCGTCGCCACGTCGAAGTCGCCCGCCACCATGCGGGGGATGATCTCGTTGCCGCGCACCGATTCGAGCTTCATGTCCACGCCGTAGTTGGCCAGCTCGGCCTGCGCGTACTCGCCCCACGGCTGGGTGGCGACGGTCACGAGCAGGGTGAACTCCACGGGCCCGCCCTGTTCGTCGGCCACCTCGTCCCACAGCTCCTGCGCCCGGTCGGGGTCGGGCTCCGGCCGGGTGATCTCGGGGTCGAAGTACGGCGAGTCCTCGGTGAAGAGGTTGGCGACCCCGTCGCCGGCGCCCGAGGTCACCACGTCGGCCATGGCCTCCATGTCGACGCCGATGGCGAAGGCCTGGCGGGCGCGCACGTCGGCGAAGACGCCGGAGGCGGCGTTGAACAGGAACGACGTCCCACCCTGCAGCGTGTCCTCGGTCATGGTCGCGCCCTCGTCGCGGGCACGCTGGCGCGTGAGGTCGTTGTCGGTGAAGAGGATCACGTTGCTGTCGGTGCGGAACGTGTCGAACCGCTGCTGCTCATCGGTGATCGTCTGGATGGTCAGCTCGTCCAGGTAGGGCTGGCCTTCCTTGTAGTAGTTCGGGTTGCGCACCAGGTGCGCGGTGTCGTTCGGGACCCACTCGTCGACCAGGAACGGGCCGGCGCCGACGGGCGCGGTGCCGAAGTCGTCGCCCTCGGCCTGGATCGCCGTCGGCGAGCCGATGAAGTTCATGAACCGCGCCACCGTGCTGGGCCACTGGAAGTTGACCTCCTTGAGCTCGACGGTCAGCGCCAGGGGCTCGGTGGCCTCCATCGACTCGATCTCGTTCAGCTGCGTGAGGCTGATGGCCCCCCGCTCCGGGTCCTGGGCGAGCTCCCAGTTGAACTTGACCGCCTCGGCGTCGAACGGGGTGCCGTCGCTGAACTCGACGCCGTCCCGGATGCGGACCGTCCAGGTCTTGCCGTCCTCGGAGTCGACCGACTCGGCGATCTCGCCGGTCACCTCGCCGGTGCGGGTGTCCTCGGTCACCAGGGCCCCGTACACGGCGAACCCCCGGGTCCCCCAGCTCGGATAGCCCGACGGGAGGATGGTCCACGGATCCCAGTCGCTCGTGAGATCGATGTAGTGCAGGTAGGTCGCCGATCCGCCCGACTGCGGCGTGCCCTCGTCGGCTGGCGCGCCCTGCGAGCCCGACTCGGACGTGGTGGCCGACCCGCCGCTGTCGCCCCCGCAAGCCGCCGCGACCAACGCCATGCCGGTCACCACGGCGAGCATGGACACCCACGCCCGGCTTCGAGTTCGGATCATCACTTGCCCCCCTGGTAGTCGTCGCGCCCACCGCGCGAATTGCGAACGACATCCTACCCATAGACTGAACGCACTGTCTACTAGAAGAACGCGGCGCCTATTCAAACCACGAGGCCGCTGCCGGTGCGGCTCGGTCCTCAGCGGGCGCGCTCGCGCACCCACCCGGCGATCGCGTCGGCCACGTCCGCACGAGCGCCGTCGGGCTCCCGGAAGTAGTGGTCGCCCGGCAGGGTCAGCCGCTCTTTGTCCTCGCTGCCGATGAGATCGAAGATCTCCTGGGTGTGGCTCGGGTAGACCCCCGCGTCACCGTCGGCCTCGACCACGAGCGACGGCATCAGGATGTTGGGCAGGTGGAGCTGGCCGCGGCACTGCGAGTCCTCCAGCGACCACATCGAGAGCCAGGTGCGCAGGGTGGACACCTGCCCGATGCCGGTCGTCCCGCTGTTGGCGCGCCGGGGATCGCCCAGGAAGCAGCCGGGGACCTTGCGGTTGGACGGATCGATGGTGCCGTCGGTGAAGCGGAGGTCGGCCCAGAGCCGGGGCGGGCTGAAGTAGCGGTCGCGGACCGATCCGCCGCGGAGCCGCTCGAGCTCGCGGTGGACCCAGTCGGTGATCCGGGCGCTGCGGTCGAGCTGCGCCTGCCGGTAGCGGGCCTGGAACTCCGCCGAGTACGGGGGACCGTTCTCCGGGTCGTACATGTCGAGCGACGCGTCCCGTGACGTCGGGTCGCTCTCGTCGGTGACCGACGGGTCCATCATGAAGGCCAGGAGGTCCGCCCGGCCGGGATGGGCGGCGACCGAGACGTAGAGGTCACCCGGCAGGAGGTCGTCGAGGCCGCGGCAGAGCCGCCCGCCCGGGAGCGGGTTCAACGTCGGCCGCTCGGCCTGTCCCTGGTAGGTGGCCATGAGGCTCCCGCCACCGGAGTTGCCGAGCAGCACGACCGTGTCCACCTTCGCCTGCTCCCGTAGCCAGCGGACACCCGCGCCGATCTCGGCGATGGCGTGGTCGACCAGGAAGAGGGCCTCGGCACCCCGGAACCGGGTGTTCCAGCCGAGGAACCCGAAGCCCCGCTCGGCCAGGAGCGGGCCGAGGTAGTGCTCGGTGAAGTCGAGGTTGTAGTGCGTGGCGACGAACGCCACCGACGGCTTCGCCGCGGCCGGGGCGTAGTAGATGCCCTGGCACGGGTGCCCGCCCCAGCCCTCCCGCGGCCAACCGGTGGGCGACGGAAGGCCCACCCACTCCCGCCGGACGGATCCATCGACCTGCAGTTTCATGACGCTCCTGCTATCTGGTGGTGGACACGTGCGCGCCGCGCTAGCGCCAGCGCCACGTGGGTGGACGCTTCTCGAGAAACGCCCGTGTCGCCTCCGCGGCGTCCTCGAACGTGCGTAGGCGCGTCGTGTAGTCCTGTTCGAGGCGATAGGCGTCCTTGAGGGGGAGGCCCTCGACCCGGTTCAGCGACTCCTTGGCCAGCCGGAGGGCGATCGGGCTCTTGGCGGCGAGATCGGACGCGATCGCCCGCGCTTCCGCCATGAGCTCGTCCGGCGGCACGACGCGGCTCACGGCGCCCCAGTCGGCGAGCTGCTGGGCCGACACCACCTTCCCGGTGAGGAACATCTCCCGGGCCCGGTAGGTGCCGACCAGCCGGGTGAGCTGGGCGCTGGCACCCAGCAGCCCGACGTTGATCTCCGTCGTGCCGAACGTCGCCGTGTCCGAGGCCACGATGATGTCGCACAGCGCGGCCAGCGCCAGCCCGCCGCCGATGGCAGGGCCGTTGACGGCCGCCACCACGGGGACCGCGCAGTCGTACACCGCCCACATGGCGTCGCGGACGACGCTCCCGGGGTCGACGAGGCGCGACGGGGCCTTGCCGTCCATCGAGAAGGGATCGCTGCGGAGGTCCTGGCCGGCCATGAACGCCCTGGAACCGCAGGCCGTGAGGATCGCGACCCGGACGTCCCGATCGTCTCGCAGGGCGGTGAAGGCGGCGGCGATCTCGGTCCAGGACTGCTCGTCGGTGGCGTTCACGGGCGGCCGGCAGAACACGATCTCGGCGACGCCGTCGGTGCACGTGGTGGTGATGTCGCGCATCGTTCGCGGGGTCACGCGGCGATCGACCAGGCGCCGGCCGCGGCGCCCGGCACCGCCGCCGGGTCGATGCCCTGTGAGTGGAGGATCGCAGCCGCCGTGCAGGTGGCCGCCGTGATCACCGGCAGCCCGGTGCGCGCCTCGACGGCACCGATGATGTCGAGCGACGGCATCTGGACGCACGCCGAGAGGACGAGCAGGTCGGCTCCGCTCAGGTCGAGCTCGGCCACGGCCGACTGGACGCGATTCCCGGGGATGCAGCCGACCTCGTAGTTGTCGGGGATCCCGAGGCTGCGCTGGTCGGTCACGGCGATGCGCTCGGCCGCCAGGTAGCGGACGACGGCCTCGGTGAGGGACGGCACGTAGGGCGTGACGATCGCAACCCGATCGGCGCCGAGGCGAGCGATGGTGTCCACCAGCGCCCCGGCGCTGGAGACGAGGGGTGCGTCGAAGCCCCGGGCCCGGGCGGCCTGCTGCAGCTCGCCCTCGATGCGACGGTGCGCGCCCGGCCCCTGGGCCATGACCGCGACGAGGCACGCGTAGGCGAGCACGTCGCAGCGGGCGTCGGCGAGCTCGTCGACGCATCGCTCCCCCTGGGCGTTCATCGCCGCCAGCTCGGTCGGCGACACCGACCGCATGGTCATGCGGCTGGCGTGGAAGGAGAACGACACGGCGTCGACCTGCCGCAGCATGGCCGGGACCTCGTGCTCCATCGTGACGTTGGAGCTGGGCACGATGAGCCCGACCCGGCGCCTCCGTCCCTCTGCGGTCTCGTCCGGCATGGATGGCTCCGACGTCAGCGCTTCGGGCGCTGGTAGGGGTCGAAGACCGGGGCGATCATCACGCCGGGCGGAGCGGCGACGACCTCGTGGATCGCGCTCACGGCCAACGCCGCGGTCGAGTGCAGCATCGCCTGGTAGAAGGGCACCTGCTCGTCGGTCCAGGTGCGGGCGATCGTCACCTCCAGGAGGTACGAGGGGGTGCCCTCGATCTGGGCGCTCCACACCCGCCGGGTGTCCCAGTCGGGCAGGTCGTTGTCGACGTGCCAGCCTTCGTGCATCGAGATGTAGGGCTCGCCGCCGACCAGGCCGTGGAGCGTCCAGCGGGTGCCGGCGATCGTGCCCTTGGCGACGCGCCCGACCGGCAGGTCGATGTCGCGCGTGGCCAGCCCGAGCCGGAGCTCGACGTCGATGCCCTCGATGTCGACGCCGAGGTAGTGGCCGAGCAGGTAGACGACCTCGCCGAACATGCGCCGGAACATCTCGCCGATGGGCGCGTCCTTGGTGAAGGTCGCCGGGTCCTGGCCCATCCCCATCTGCTCGAAGATCATGTTGGCGCTCGGGTGCGAGGCGACGCCCGAGTTCTCGGTGATGTCGATCTTCTTGATGTCCGAGCAGAGCGAGGTCATCGTCGCCGGCAGGCGATCGAGGAGGCAGCCGGGGTTGATCCCCGTGCCGAACAGCGTGACGCCGCCCTCCTCCCCGGCATCGACGAACTGCTGCAGGTAGTCCTGGCCGTGCGCCGCCGGGTAGAAGTACGACGCCGTCGAGATGACGTTCTTGCCCGAGCGCAGCAGCGCCATGACGTCCTCGTCCATCTCCGGCCACCCGGTCGGGGTCAGCAGGCCGTTGTGCATGACGAGATCGGCCTCGAGGGCCAGGATCTCGTCGCGGTCGCCGGTGGCGCGCACCCCCACGGGGGGCAGGCCGACCAGGTCGCCGGCATCCCTGCCCACCTTGTCCTCCGAGTAGGCGTAGACGCCGACGAGCTCGATGTCCGGGTCCTGGAGCAGGAACCGGAGGCTGTCACCGCCGACCCCGCCGGTCGCCCACTGGATCACCCTGTATGCCACGATCTGCTCCTCTGCTGTCGATCTCGTCGTTGCTGCGAACCCGGGCTACGGCAGCGTGACCACGGCCGAGCCCGTCATCGCCGTTGCGCCGCCGACGACCTCGAGGCGCACGTCGCAGGTGGCCACCCGCCGCCCGCCGAGGTCCTCGACCGCCGTGACGGTGCCGGTGGCGACCACCTCGTCGCCCGCGTAGACGTTGGCGCCGAACCGGACGCTCAGCCGGGTGACGTGGTGGACGCCCCCGAGCCAGTCGCCCAGCATGTTGTAGAGGTACCCCATGCTGATCGGGCCCTGGTTGATCTCCCGATCGCCCAGGCCGAGCCGCTGCACGGCGGCCGCGTCGATGTGGATCGGGTTGGGGTCGCGGATGAGGGCGCTGAAGATCTTCATCTTCTCGACCGACACGGCAGCGACCACCCAGGCCGGGATCTCGTCCCCCACGGCGACGTCCATCAGGACTCCCTCCTCGGGAAGATCCACTTGTTCCGGGCCGTCGCCACCCGCCGCCCGCGGTCGTCGAGGAGCTCGAGCCGGAAGGTGATCATGTCGAAGGTGCCGGCCGTCCGGCCCTGCTTGCGCTCGACGTCGGTGATCGAACCGCGCACCGCATAGGTCTCGCCGACGCGCAGGGGGCGGTCGAGCTCGGCTTCGTGCTCCCCGAACATCCCGCCGTCGTCGGGATCGGCCAGGCACAGAGCGAACATCTCGTCGAGGTCCAGGCCCATGCCCGCCCGGGTCGCCTGGTACGCGTAGAAGGGGTGGGCGGTGCCGTCGGCCGGTGGCTCGACCAGCAGCGTGTCGCACATGAGCCGGTGCTCCCAGGCCTCGATCGTGATCGTCCCGCCGGGGAAGACGGTGCCGACGAGCGCTTTCACCTGCTCCTCGTCGATCACGACGCACCTCCGGCAGGAGTGGGGGCGTTCGGGCGCCGAACCCGGTCGAGCGCCACGGTCTCGCCGGTGCTCGTCCGCGGATCGTGCCGGACGTCGGCGGCGGTGAACGGCCGGGTGAAGGTGGCCAGCTCGAGGAGCATCCCGTTGGGGTCCCAGAAGTAGGCGGAGCGCAGCCACACCCCGTCGTGCACGCGGCGGGTGATCTGCCGCTCGCTGAAGTCGTGGTTGAGCACCTCGGAGACGTCCACCCCCCGGCTGCGCAACAGCTCGACCTTCTCGTCGAAGCGGTCGGCGGGGACGGTGAGGGCCAGGTGGTTCATCGACCCGATCGCCGAGGTGAAATCGCCCTGGTCGACGCGCAGCGCCGGTGCCACCCGCCCGGGCTCGGCCTCGGGAGCGTTCGGGAACCAGAAGAACGCCACCAGGGTCTCGTTGCCGGCGTCGAAGAAGAAGTGCTGGCCGCCGTCGTTGGGGAGGTCGATCGTGAAGACCAGGGGCATGCCGAGCACGCCCTCGTAGAACTCGATCGTCTCGGCCATGTCCCGGCAGACGAGGGCGAGGTGGTTGATCCCCCTGAACTCGAAGTCCCCCACTGCGCACCCTCCGATTCCATCGGCGCTAGTCACTAGACATCACGGCCTCTCACTGTACACAGCGTCAGTCGACCGCGCCAAGCAGAGGAGCGCAGCAGTGTCTTTGAAATGAACACGACGTCCACTAAGCGGATAGCGTGTCCGCATGCACGTCCCGCCGCGGCGACTGACGACCCGGCTCGAGGTCGACCCCGAGTGGACCCGCGAGGCCTGCAACTGGCTCGGCGTGAGCCGCCAGCGTCCGTCGCCGGCGCTGTGGGCGCTCCTGCTGATGCCCGAACGCATCGACGCCGACCTGGCGTGGCCCGAAGGCACGCTGCAGGTGTACCAGCGCTCCGTCAGCCGGGCCGGTGCGGTCCCCTCCGGGGTCGACGTCGTGCTGACCCCGAGCGTCGCCCGACCATGGCGGGGCGAGGGGACGGCGGTGGCACTGCAGGTCGACGCCTCGAGCGGAGGCCGGCTCGTCGCCAGCGCCACGACGGTCGGACGGGTTCCGGCCATCCCGAGGGCCGGAGGGTCGGAGGCGACGGTGACCGTCCCGCCGCATCCGGTCGTGGACGGACCGGGCCGGTCGGAGACGTTCGTCGTGAGCGACGCCGACGTCCTCGCCTTCGGGCGGCTGGTCCGCGAGCGTTACGGCGTGCACGCCGATGCCGGCACGGCGTGGGCGTCGGGCTACAAGAACATCGTGGTGCAGGGCCCGACGTTGATGGCGAGGACCGCGCAATGCCTGCGGTTCTCGTCGGCCGGGCTGCTGGAGATGTGGTTCACCCACCCCGTCCCGTCCGGCGCCGCCGTGACGGCGACGTCGCCGGACGGCCAAGCCTGGGCCCTCCGCATCGCGTCACAGTCGCGACCCGTGGCGTACACCGTCGTCCGGGACGCCCGCGACGCCGAGGGCGCGCTCGCCGCTCCGTCGCCGCACTGACCGCGCCCCCGGCCCTGCGACTTGTGAAGCACCGCCGCGCGCGGTGGCTATACACTGTGTCCAATGACTGCCTCCAGGCCCCGATCGTCGCTCCGTGAGGACCAGAAGCTCCTCACCCGGAACCGGATCATCGACGCCGCAGCGGCAGCGTTCGCGGAGAACGGCTACGCGGACACATCGATCGACGACATCGTCAAGGTCGCCGACATCAGCCGCGGCACCTTCTACCTGCACTTCAAGAACCGCTCCGAGGTGCTCGCCGAGGTGTTCCAGCGCGGCCACCTCGATCTCGCCATCGCGCTGGTCGAACGGCTCGGCGAGGAGACGCTCACCGTCGAAGCGCTCACGGCGTGGATCGGCCGCTACCTCGACCTCTACACCGAGACCAAGGACGTGCTCGCCGCCTGGTACCAGGGCGACCCACGCGAGCGCCACGAGCTCGCCGCCGCGCGCGACCAGTTCTCCGGGGCGTTCCTCGGCGTGATGAGCGCCAAGATCATCGAGCTGCGCGAGAAGGAGAAGCGCCCGCTGAAGGAGGACGATGCCCGGCTGCGGGCGTTTCTCATGTTCGTGCAGCTCGAGCGGTTCTCGTACTACCAGGTCATCCACAACTTCGGGTTCGACCAGGAGAAGGCGACCCCGCTGCTCGCCCGGAGCTGGCACGAGATGGTGCTGGCGTAGGTCCAGCATCGCGGCCAGGGCGGCGACCGCGGTTCACACGCCGGTCGCCAGCCGCATGCCCGCATCCTTGAAGTGCGGCATGACCTCGTGGGCGAACCGCTCGATCGTCCGCCGAGCGCTCGCCACGTCCCGGGCCCCGGGATGGAAGTAGAAGGCGACCTTGTCGAGGCCGAGCTCGTCGTCGAGCTCCTTGATGCGCCGGATGCAGGCGTCGGGCCGGCCGACCACGCCCCGCTCCTCGACGTGGTCCGGGATCGACGTCATGAACTCGGCCCGGTCGAAGAGCGTGCTCTTGGGGTCCTTGCCCCCGCGCGCCGCGGCGTGCGACGTGATGTGCTGTGAGTACCGGCCCGTGACCTCGCGCGCCTCGCGGACGGCCTGGCGGTGGTCGTCGTCGATGAAGAGGAAGAACATGGCCGCCTCGCGGCCCTCGGCGCCGTTGGCACGCACCAGCTCGCGGTACCGGTCCAGCCGGGGCCGTAGCTCGGCGTGCGGACCGGTCGTCCAGGGCACGACGAAGGCGTTGTCGCCGGCCAGAGCGGCGGCCTCGTAGGACTCGACGCTCACCGTCCCCTGGTAGATCGGCGGATGGGGGCGCTGCACCGGCGCCGGCGACACGGTGACGCCGGGTACCCGCCAGAACTGCCCGTCGTGCACGACCTCACCGCCGCTCCAGGCCTGCTTGATGACCGAGATCGCCTCCTGGTACCGGTCGCGGCTCTCGCCGGCATCGACGTCGAAGCCCTGGAAGTGCTTGGCGATGGCCCCCCGGCCGACACCGAAGTCGAGCCGGCCCCCGCTGAGGAGGTCGAGCACGGCGAAGTCCTCGGCCTTGCGGAGCGGGTTGTCGAACGGGAGCAGGCTGATCGCGGTCCCGAGGCGGATCCGCTCGGTCCGGGCGGCCACGGCGGTGAGGAAGATCTGGGGGCTCGGGCAGACCCCGAACGAGTAGAAGTGCTCCTCCCCCACCCAGATCGAGTCGTAGCCGAGCTCGTCGGCCAGCACGCTCAGCTCGAGCGTGTCCCGGTAGTACCGGACCTCATCCTGACGACCGGGATAGAAGTCGAACAGCGTGAAGAGACCGAACTCCATCAGGGCACACCTTCCAGCACCGCGCCGCGAAGGCGCTCGACGATTCGTAGACGATCTGATCATCTACTGAACGCAGTGTCAAGTCAACGACACCGCGGACGGCCACTTGTCACCCCGTCAACCGTTTGCTGAGCTAGAGGAGGCCGAGGCCGGACGGCTCGAACCCGAAGACGCGCTCGGCGTTGCCCCGGGCGACCTTGTACTGGTCCTCGGGGCTGAGGTGCTGGATCTGTGCCACCAGCGTCTCGTGGCTGTGGGGCCAGGGGCTGTCGCCGTGGGGGTAGTCGGTCTCGGCCATCACCTGATCGACGCCGAGGGTGTCCACCAACCGGATGCCGGCGGCGTCGTCGATGAAGCAGCCGTACACGCTCCGGCGGAAGTAGGTGGACGGCAACTCGGGCACGGCGTCACGACCCCACTCCGGGTACAGCCGGTACATGCCGTCGAGGTGCTCCAGGAGGTGGGGGATCCACCCGATGCCACCCTCGGAGATGCAGATCTTGAGCCGCGGGAACCGCTCGAGGTTGTCGGACGTCAACCAGTCCGCCAGCGAGAGCTGGGAGTTCACGTAGCACATGGCGTGCTTCGTGAACCACGGACGATCCTCGCGGTGGGCGATGATGCCCGACGACCCACCCATGTGCATGCACAGGGGCAGACCGGCCTCCTGGGCGGTGTCGAAGATCGGGTCCCAGAAGTGGTCGGGGTCGTGCAGGGAGGGGAACCCCTGCCGGTAGGGATCCTCGGAGAAGGAGACGGCGCGGGCGCCCTTGGCCGCCGTCCGCTCGATCTCCTGCACCGCCAGGCGCGGGTCCCACAGCGGGATCAGCACCATCGGGATGTAGCGGCCGGGGGCGGCCGCGCACCACTCGTCGAGCAGGAAGTCGTTGTAGACCTGGATGCAGGCGAGGCCGAGGTCCTTGTCGGCGCACGTCGAGAACTTCGTGCCGGCGAAGCCCGACATCGTGGGGAAGTTGAGGGCGGCGACGATGTGGTCGGCGTCCATGTCCTCGAGCCGGGCGATCGGGTCGTAGCAACCGGGCCGCATGTCGGCGAACGTGTTCTCGACGGTCATGGCGCCGTCGGCGCGGCGCTGGGCGGTCGGGAAGAGCTTCTCGACGTTGCCCTGGAAGATCCAGGCGTCGTGGTTCGGTTCGACCCGCTCCACCCGCGGTGCCTCGTCGGCGAAGCGCGCCGGCAGGCGCTCGCGCCACAGTTCGGGCGGCTCGACGAGGTGGTCGTCCACCGAGATGTGGTCGGAGATGGCCGTGCTGGTGGACTCCATGCATTTCTCCTCTTGTGGTCGCTACTCGGTGACCGCCGGCGACGAGACGGCCCGCGGCGCGGCGAGCGCCTCGAGGGTCTGCGTCGGCCACCAGCGGTCTTCGTACTCCTCGAACCGGGGACGGAGCGCGGGCGCGACCTCGGTGGCGAACCGGCGCGTGTTCTCCATGACGACCTCGCGCCGCATGTTCCCGTACTGGCACAGCACCATCAGGTGGCCCACCCGCATGACGTCGGCGAGATCGTTGAGGCGGTCGATGACCGTCTGGGCGCTGCCGGCGACGACGTAGCCGTTGTCGACGATCTCCGACCAGGTGAGCTCGGCCTTCTGCTTGGCAGCTGCCTGCACCTGGCCCTCGATGCCCCGCCGCACCGTGGCAGGCGAGGTGTAGCCCGGGGGGTTGGCGAAGCCGGGGTAGAGGTGGAGGCAGCGGTTGTAGAAGTACAGCGCGGGCTCGGCATAGAGCCGCTCGGCCTCGGCGTCGCTGTCGGCGATGCCCACGAACTGGAGGAAGCCGGCCCGGAACGGGTTCACCTCGGCGCCGGCCTTCTCGACCGACTCCCAGTAGCCCTCCATGGTCGCCCGGCCCCTGAGGTAGCCGTTGTAGGAGAGGTGGGCGTAGAGGAAGTCGTTCTCGACGCACCAGTCCCAGGTCTCGACGCTTCCCCCTCCGGGGATCCAGACCGGCGGGTGCGGCTGCTGGATCGGACGGGGCCACGGGTTGACGTAGCGCAGCTGGGTGTAGCGCCCGTTGAACGCGAAGGGCTCGCGCTCCGTCCAGGCGCGGAGGATCAGGCCCACTCCCTCCTGGTACTTCTCCCGGAGGGTGACCGGGTTCTGGCCGTAGCAGTACGCCGTGTCCATCGGCGTCCCCACCGGGAACCCGGCCACCACCCGCCCTCCGGACAGCACGTCGAGCATCGCCATCTCCTCGGCGATCCGCGTGGGCGGGTTGTACAACGCCACGGAGTTCCCCATGATCACGAGCTTCGACCGCTGGGTCCGCCGGGCCAGGGTCGCCGCCATCAGGTTCGGCGACGGCATCAGGCCGTACGCGTTCTGGTGGTGCTCGTTGACGCAGATGCCGTCGAAGCCGACCTCGTCGGCGTATTCCAGCTCGTCCAGGTACTCGTGGTACAGGGCGTGACCGCGCACGGGGTCGTAGAGCTCGTGCGCCGGCACGTCGACCCAGACCCCCCGGTACCGGTCGCGGAAGTCCTCCGGCAGGTCCGGGTACGGCATGAGGTGGAACCAGTGGAACTTCAAGGATGCAATCCCTTCCGTCAGGCCGGCCCGCGTCCCGCGGGCTCATCGACGTCGGCCTCGTGGCACGCGACGAAGTGGTCCCGCGACACCTGCCGGATCTCGGGCACCTCGACGGCGCACCGCTCGACCGCCCGCGGGCAGCGGGTCCGGAACGGGCAGCCGGTCTCGTCGGCCCGCACCAGCTCGACCCCCCGCTGGATGACGTCGGCCGATGGCGCCGCCGGCGCCGCGGCGCCATTGCCCGTGGGGGCGTGGCGCCGGCCGGTGTCCATGACGGGGATGGAGCGCAGCAGGAGCTTCGTGTACGGGTGCGCAGGTCGATCGAAGATCGAGGCCACGTCGCCCACCTCGCACACCCGCCCGGCGTAGACCACGACCACCCGGTCGCTCACGTTCTTGATCACGGCCAGGTCGTGGGAGATGAAGATCATCGCCAGCTCGAACTCGCGCTTGAGGTCGTCCAGCAGGTTCAGGATCTGGGCCTGGACCGACACGTCGAGGGCAGAGACCGGTTCGTCGGCGATCAGGACGTCGGGCTGCAGCATCAGGGCCCGGGCGATGGCGACCCGCTGGCACTGGCCGCCCGAGAACTCACGCGGACGGCGATCGCCCACCGCGTCGGCGTCGAGCCCGACGCTGCGCAGCAGGTCGTCGACGCGGTCGCGCAGGCCGGACCGCTCCCCACGAGCCGTCCAGGCCGCGGCGCCTTCGGCGACGATGTCGCGGATGCGGCGCCGGGGGTTGAGCGACGCGATCGGGTCCTGGAAGATCATCTGGATCCGGCGCCGGCTCGACCGGAGCGCTTCCCCCCGCTGCCGGGTGAGGTCGACGCCCTCGAGCCGGACCGCGCCTGCGGTCGGGGGTGGCAGCTGCATGATCGCCTTGGCGAGGCTCGACTTCCCGCAACCGGACTCACCGACGACGCCCACGGACTCCTGGCGCAGCAGGTCGAGGCTGATGCCGTTGACGGCTCGCCGCCGGCGGGCCGAGCTGCCGTGGTCGACGACGACGTCCTCGACCGCCAGGACCACGTCGTCGGCGTCGCGCATGTGGTCGGCCCCGATGCCCGCCATCAGACGGCCTCCTTCGACCGGGGCCGGCTGGGCCGCTTCGCGACGAGCTGCACCGGCGTGCCGACGGCGTTGGCGCCCCGGGCGGCGTTGCGCTCCAACGCCTCTCGACCCTCGTCGGAGCCCACGGGGTAGAAGCAGCGGGCGACGTGGCCATCCGCCTGGGCGTCCGAGTCGACCGGCGGGTGCTCGTCCACGCACCGGTCCTGGGCGTACCGACAGCGGTCGGCGAACCGACATCCGGTCGGCGGCGCGGCGAGCTGCGGAGGCATGCCCGGGATGTTGAACAGTCGCTGGTGGGGCTCGTCCTCCACCCGGGGGATCGCCTGGACCAGCGCCTCGGTGTACGGGTGCCGGGTCCGGGAGAACAGCGAGTCGGCCGCGGCGTGCTCGACGACCTCGCCGGCGTACATCACGGCCACCGCATCGGCCCGTGAGGCGACGATGCTGAGGTCGTGGGTGATGAGGATCACGGCCATGAACCGCTCGCGCTGCTCGCGGTCGATGAGGTCCAGGATCTGGGCCTGCACGGTGACGTCCAGCGCGGTCGTCGGCTCGTCGGCGACCAGGAGCTTCGGCCCGCAGCTCAGCGCCGAGGCGATCATCACCCGCTGGCGCATGCCGCCCGACAGCTGGTGCGGGTAGGCGCGCATCTGATGTTGCGGCGAGGGGATCCCGACCTCCTCGAGCAGGGACACGGCCCGGGCGGCCGCGGCCGACCGCGAGAGCCCGAGGTGACGGCGCATCGCCTCCGACAGGGTGACGCCGACCCGGCGCACGGGGTTGAGCGAGGTCATCGGGTCCTGGAAGACCATCGCGATCTCCTTGCCCCACACGTCGCGCAGATCCGGGCGGCGCAGCGCGCGCAGGTCCCGCCCGTCGAACCAGATCTCGCCCTCGGTCGTGACACCGGCCTGATCGGCGAAGAGGTGCATGATCGAGCGGGAGAGCACCGTCTTGCCCGAGCCCGATTCCCCCACGACGCCAAGCGTGCGACCACGCTCCAGCGTGAGGGACACGCCGTCGACGGCGCGGACCGTCGAGCCGCCACCGGCGTCGAAGGCGGTCCGCAGGTCACGGACGTCCAGCAGCGGAGCACCGTCGCCGACGCCCGGCTCCCCCGTCGGCAGGGCGTCGCTGGTGCTCATGCTGTTCCCCCCGTGGTGGTGGGGGTGATGTCGAAGTGCGAGCGGACCCGGTCCCCGACGACGTTCAGCGAGAAGACCGTGAGGAACATGGCGACACCGGGGACGAAGACGAGGTGGGGCGCGTCGGCCAGGTGCTGGCGGCCGGCGGCGATCATCCCGCCCCAGCTCGGCGTCGGGGGAGGGACGCCGAGCCCCAGGAAGCTCAGCGAGCCCTCGGCGATGATCAGGACCGCGAGCAGCAGCGACATGTAGGAGAGGAGCACGGGCACCACGTTCGGCAGCACCTCACGGAGCAGGATCCGCGGGTTGCGCACGCCCATCGAGCGCGCCGCCAGGACGAACTCGCGCTCGGCGAAGGTCGAGGAGTTCGCCCGAGCGAGACGGGTGAACGTCGGGATCGTGAGCACGGCCAGCCCGATGACCAGGCTGACGAGGTTCGCACCGACCGTCGCCGCTATGGCCATCAGGAACACGAGCGGTGGGAACGCGAGGACGCTGTTCACGAGAGTCGTCACCACGTGGTCGAACCCGCCCCGGTAGAACCCGGCCACCAGGCCGACGAGCCCGCCGACCACCGCCCCGATGAGGACGGCCCCCAACGAGACGGCGAGGGACGCCCGGGCCCCGTAGACGACCCGGGAGAGCATGCTCCGCCCCAGGAGGTCGGTGCCGAGGAGCTCGCCCCGGAAGCCGGGACGTTGCGCCGCGACGCCGGTGAGCTCGCTGTAGGACTTGAGCGGCAGCAGGTCGGCGAGGAGGGCGGCGAGGACGATCACCACCAGCCAGGTCACCGCCAGCCACAGGCCCAGGCGCCGCGAACGCCGCCGACGGCCCGCTCCGGGCGGCGACGTCGGCGCCGACGGGTCGGGAGCGACACCGTCCGCGACGACCTGATCGTCGCTCACGGCGGCCCGGGAGACCTGCGCCACGGCCATCAGCCCTGACGGACCCGCGGGTCGAGGTAGGCCACGGCGACGTCGACGGCGAGGTTGATGACGACGTAGGCGACGGCGACGACGAAGACGAGGCCCTGGACCATCACGATGTCGTGCCGGATGACCGATTCGATCATCAGGTTGCCCAGCCCGGGGAGGGCGAACATGAACTCGACGACGATCGAGCCGCCGACGAGCCGGCCGAGGCTGAGCCCGGCCACGGTGACGAGCGAGATGGCCGAGGGACGGAGGGCCTGGCGCACGACGACGTTGGTCGGCCGCATGCCCTTCGCCACCGCCGCGAGGACGTAGGGCTCCTGGAGCGTGGCCACCATGTCGGCTCGGAGCAGCCGCATCCACACGGCGGCCTCCGGGAGCGCGAGCGCCAGGGCGGGCAGGATCGCATGCCGCAGGTTCTCCCCGGGGTCCTGGCTGAGCGGCACCCAACCGGTCACCGGCAGCACCTGCGCGTTGACGGCCAGGAAGAACACGAAGATCGTCGCGGTCAGGAACGGGGGGAGCGACACCAGCGCCGAGGACACGGCCTCGGTGGCCCGGTCGAACCAGCCGCCCCGGCGGTAGGCCGCGTACATGCCGCTCGGCAGGGCGAGGAGCAGGGCGATGAGAGCCGCGAGCACCGCGAGCTCGAGGGTCACGGGCAGCCGTTGCGAGATCGCCCCGCCGACGTCCTGGTTGCCCTGCAGCGACGTCCCGAAGTCACCGTGGAGCGCGTTGCCGAGCCAGTCGACGTAACGGCCGACCACCGATTGGTCCAGCCCGAGCTGTGCCCGCTTGGCCAGCACCTGCTCCGGCGTCGCCGACTCGCCGAGGATCGACCTCACCGGGTCGCCCGGGACGAGGTCGATCAGGACCATCGTCGCGAACGACACGAGCAGGAGCACCGGCAGCACCTGCACGAGTCGACGAAGTACGAACTTGGGCAACCTGGTCCCCCACGGAAATGGCCGGCACGCTCACCTGTGTCGATCGACCTGAGCGAGACCGCCCTCTCGCCTTCGACCAATTGCTGGACAAGGTATCCAGTGACCAGTCAGCCTGTCAATGGAGTGTTGGGCGTGAGCGGCGACCACCTCGTCGACACCCAGTCCAACTAATCCGTATGTCTTGAAACGTTGAGCGGGACGACTTAGCTTCACGAGGCGACCACCAACAGCAGTCCCTCGACACCCTCGGCGACATCGCCGCCTCGGGCCGGCACCGCGCGGGGCGGGCGCACGCGCGAGCGGCTGCTCGACGCCGCCGAGCGCCTGTGGGCCGAGCGTGGCGTCGACGGCGTGTCGCTCGGGCAGATCCGCGAGGCCGCTGCGCAACGCAACCGCTCGGCCCTGCAGTTCCACTTCGGTGACCGCGACGGCCTCCGCCTCGCTCTCACGCAGCGGCACATGCCCCGGGTCGCCCAGCTCCAGGAGGGCATCTATGCGGCGTTGATCGCCGAAGGGCGCCAGGACGACCTCGCCGCGCTCGTCGAAGCCATGGTCCGGCCGATCGCCGAGTACATCCGCCACGGCCCCTCGGCACGCGCCTGGGTGAGGGTCTCCGCCGACGAGATGCGGCGACCGGAGATCCTCCTCAGCGCCATGGCCGACCACGCCCCCGGCGTCTCCCGCGTGATCGGCACCGCGCTGCTCGCCCAGCTCAGCCAGACCATGGAACCGGAGCTCGCCACCGAGCGGCTCCTGGCGGTGATCATGGCGTGCCAACACCTCAGCGCCGATCGCGCCCGCCTGGAGGATGCGCCGCCGGGCACCCCGGTCCGCGCCGCCCTGCCCTTCGACCGCTGGCTCGACAACCTCCTCGACATGGCAACCGCCGCCATGACCGCACCGGCGCGCCGCGATCGGTCAACCCGAGAGGACGGTGACGGATGAGCCGTATCCGTCGACGTCCGCATGACGACAGCGCGGCGACGAGCAGCATGCCGCCACTCGTCGCCGCGCGCGTTCCCCGGGCGGGGGACGCCGGTCAGGCGTTCTTGCAGACCGACTTCTTGGTGCCCAACTCCTCGGTGGGGATGCGGTAGTAGCTGCCGTCGGGGCAGCTGATCGCCGGGTTGAGCTCGGTGAACATCCCGTTCGGCGACTCGTAGCCAGGCACGTTCCACACATGGACCATGTAGCCGGTGAAGTCGATGAACGCTCCCCCGGCCTCGGTGCACATCTGCTCGGTCACTCCCTCGAGATCCGCGCCGAACGGGGTGTCGATGCCGCCATCGGCGCTGCTCACGATGCAGACCTTCTCGTGGTAGTGCCAGTGGTCGTTGGGGCCGGAGAAGCCCTCGGGCTCGGCCTCGGTGCCGTAGGCCAGGTACATGAAGCCGGCGATCTTGGCGTCGGGGCCGAGGCCGTCGAACACCAGCATCGGTGAGAGCAGGTCCTCCCGCGTGTCCATCGTCCCGTCCGGGTTGAGGTGGTAGTCGGGTGCCCCGTAGTGGGTGCCCAGGCCGGGCGAGAACGGCCCCGCCCGCCGCCAGCCGGCGGCCTCGGCGGCGGCGATGGTCGGGTACTTCTCCACCAGTTCCGCGGTCACCGCCAGCTGCTTGGCCAACGACACGGTGTCCTCACTGGTCATCGGCTCGACGCCGTTCTCGTGCTGGTGGCCGTTCGACAAGGCCGAGAAGCCCAGGTCGTCGCCCTCTGTTGCCGCGCCGTGGCCATGACCACCACCCGCGGCAGCGCCGTCGTCGTGTCCCGCGGCGCCGTGACCGTCGGAGCCGTGGCTGCCCGCGGCGTGGTCCCGAGCCGACGGTGACGAGATCGCCGCGGTCGCGAACACGACGGCGCCGATCGCCCCGGCGATCGCCACACCCCGGATGCGAGGCACCGCCGGCACGGCCCCCAGCGCCAGCCCCCCGGCCAGCAGCAACGCCACGGCCTCGACGGCGACGCAGACCCCGTCGACGAGCGACACCGTCGCCGCGTGCCCCGAGTCCTCGCCGAACGGCAGGCCGACGGTCCGGCTCACCACCCAGGCCAGGATCAACGCCGCGCTCGTGACGACCACGGCGACGAGCACACGACGTGTCGGCCGTAGCAGCACCGCGACGGCGAGCAGCAGCTGTGCCCACGCCGCTGCCACGAAGCCGGCGCCTTCCACGGCCGCCTCCCCCAGATGCGACGGCGCCATCGAGGCATGGATCAAGCCGGCTCCCAGCAGCAGCGCGGCGAGGAACCAGTGCTCCGGCCGGCTTGCCGGTAACGGCACCGGCGGCGGGCTCGCCGCCGGTACCTGCGCTGCTCCGTCAGGTTCCGGCTCGTTCCCGGGCGCGACAGACCGGTCGAGTGCATCGGTCATGGAACTCCCCCTTCGGCGAGCGTTCGCTCGCTCCCCACC
>DATHJB010000122.1 GCA_035316325.1 Acidimicrobiales bacterium | reverse complement strand
CGCGGAGGGCTCGACCGGTACTCGGGCTGGAACCTCGCATCGGCGCGCACGGCATCACGTGTGATCGCCGTACAGGGTGGCGAGCCCGACGGCGGCGTCCGCCATGCGCTCGCGCAGCTCGGGAGGGTCGAGGACCTCGACGTCGGCACCGAGCCGCAGCAGCTGCCGGGCGGCGCCCACATCCGACCGTTCGAACCGCAGGCGCAGCCGGGCCCAACCGTGCTCGTCGCGCTCGACGTCGTCCGGCAGCGGCAGCTCGGGCGTCCCCTCCTCCAGGAGCGCGAGCATCGGCTCGGCCGTCGGAGCGACGCGCACGGTGACGAAGTACTCGGGGATCGAGTCGAGGAAGGCCTGGCGGCGTGCCGCCCACGCGGCGGCAAGGTCGAAGCCGGGTGGCCGCGCGAAGCGGTGGTCGAGCAGCTCGACCGCGTCGATACGTGACAACCGGAACAGGCGCTCGGCACCGCGCCGCTCCAATCCGAGCAGGTACCAGGTGTAGCCCTTCAGGATCAGGCCGAGCGGCTGGACGACGACATCGGCACCCCGGTAGACGAGCCTGACCTCGCGGGCGTCCCACACCGCCCGGGCGACGTCGGCCAGCGCCGGCGTGTCGTCCGGAGGTACGAACCAATGGGTCGGCTCCACGAGCAGCCGGTCGCGCACGACTCGGGCCGCCGTCTCTGCCGACGGTTCCATCGCGGGCAAGAGCGTCCGGTCGGCGACGGCAGCGTCGAACCCGAGCTGGCCGGCAATCGCCGGGACGACGGCGAACAGCAGGCCACGCGCCTCGGTGGCGTCGAGCCGCGGGAGGCCGGCGACGCGGTACGACGGATCGATGCGGATGCCACCGTTGCGCCCGACCTCGGTGTAGAGCGGCACACCGGCGGCGCACAGCGCCTCGACGTCGCGGTAGACGGTGCGCACCGAGACGTCGAGCGCGGCCGCCAACTCGGTCGCCGGTGCGCCGCCCTGCAACTGGAGCCGCACGAGCAGCTCGACCAGCCGGACCGCGCGCACGCCAGGACTTTATCTGCGAACACTGACATCCCTTGTCAAGGTTCGTGGTTCACGATGCAGCCGAGGCCCACAGCCAAGTGGGCCCGACCATGACCGGCAACCGGGGCGCGAGAAGCGCCCACGAGAGGTGACCCCACATGTCCCACACCATCGTCAATCCCGCCGGGCTGCACGATCCGGTCCCGTTCGGCTACAGCCACACCGCCACCATCCCGGCTGGCACGGAGCTGGTGGTCGTCGCGGGTCAGTACGGATCGAGCACGGACGGGGCGGTGGTGTCGCCCGACTTCACCGAGCAGGTGCGCCAGGCGTTCCACAACCTGGGTGTCGCCCTTGCCGCCCACGGGCTCGACCTCAGCCACGTCGTCCAGCTCAGGACGTATGTGGTGAACCTCGACCTCGACAAGCTCGGGGCGGTCGCCCAGGCCGTGCAGGGCGGCTGCGGCGCCAACCCTCCCCCGCAAACCGTCATCGGGGTCGCCGGCCTGGCCATGCCCGACATCCTGTTCGAGGTCGAAGCCGTCGCCGCCCGGCCGTGAACAGACAGGTGGGGATCCCGGTGCTCAGGATGGTGACGATCGGCGTCTACGGCTTCGACGGCGAGTCCTTCCAGCAACGACTGCGGGAGGCGAACGTCCGCCTGCTGCTCGACGTACGCCAGCGCCGCGGTGTCCGCGGACCCGAGTACGCCTGGGCGAACTCACTCCGGTTGCAGGCGGCCCTCGCCCAGGCCCGGATCGCCTACGAGCACCACCCTGAGCTCGCCCCGACCACCGAGCTACGCCAGCTCCAGTACGCCGAGGATGACCGCCGCGGGATCGGCAAGCGCTCGCGCCGCGAGCTCGCTGCCGAGTACACCCGCCGCTACACCACCGAGATCCTCGACCGCGCCGACCTCACGCCGATCGTGTCGGCGCTGTCGAGCAGTGGGACCGCAGCGCTGCTCTGTGTCGAGAGCGACCCTGAGGCCTGCCACCGCTCGTTGATCGCCCAGCGGTTGACCGAGCAGCACCACGTCACGATCGAGCACCTCCGCCCGTCGTGAGGCGTGGGTTCAACTCAACCTGCCGACAAGGCCGGTTGCACGACACCCATCGAAAGCAGGCCGCCGCCGACGTCGTCCACCGCATCTGGCGGCAGGGCGGCTAGCACCTCGCTAGCAGCTGGCTAGCAGCGGTCCCGTATCTGTATCGGGTCCCTGTGAACGTCGGTGAGGAGCAGGTTGGTCGTGAGCGGGTCGGGCAGCGAGGCGTCGGGGCGGGTGGTCGCGGGACGGTACCGGCTCGAGAGCGTGCTGGGGCGCGGCGGGATGGGGGTGGTGTGGCGGGCGTCCGACACCCTGATCGAGCGCACCGTCGCACTCAAGGAGCTCCGGCCCCCGGCCGGCGAGGAGTCCTCGTCGTTCGTGGAGCGGGCGCTGCGCGAGGCCCGCAACGCCGGGCGCCTGAACCACCCCGCCATCGTCGCCGTCCACGACGTCATCGCCCCGACCGGCGACGACCCCGTCGTCTACATCGTCATGGAGTACGTCGATGCCCCCTCGCTCGCCGAGGTCATCGACCGCGACGGGCCGCCGCTGCCACCGGCCCGGGCCGCGGCGATGGGCCTGGGCATCCTCGACGCCCTCACCGTCGCCCACACCATGGGCATCGTCCACCGCGACATCAAGCCCCACAACGTCCTGGTGCCCGGCGACGACAAGGTCAAGCTCACCGACTTCGGCATCGCCCTGGCCGCCGAGGACAGCCGGCTGACCCGCAGCGGGGTCATGGGCACCCACGCCTACCTGGCCCCCGAGTGCTTCGACGACGGCCAGGTCGGCCCCGCCACCGACCTGTGGGCCCTCGGCGCCACCCTCTTCCACTCCGTGGCCGGCCAGGCGCCCTTCGAGCGGCCCACGACCACGGCGACGCTGCGGGCGATCCTGTTCGAAGACCCGCCGGCCCCGCCCTGCGGGCCCCCGCTCGCCGACGTGATCACCGGGCTGCTCACCCGCACGGTCGAGCGACGCCTCACCGGTGGCGCGGCCCGCGAGCTGCTGGAACAGGCGGTGATGACCGCGCCGACGGTCGAGGCGCCGCCCCCCGCCAACCCCGGCCAGGCTCCCTGGGCGGCCCAGGCCACCACCCACCACCAGCGACCCACCCCGCCGCCACCCCACACGACGCACCCCGGTGGGCCGCCACCGGCTTTCGTCACCGCGCAGCACCCCTCGTCGGCGCAGCTCCCGCCGCCCCGACCGCCGGCGACGGGCCCGGCCCACGGACCGTCACCGGCGCGCCCCCCGGGCCAGCCCGGCATCCTCGGGGGCCGCACCCTCGGCGTCCTGCTCGTGGTGGTGTCGGCCCTGGTCGTCGTGTACTTCACCACGCTCGCCGACGACGGCGAGGGCGGCAGCGGCAGCGGCAGCGGGAGCGGGAGCGGCCAGGCGAACGGCCTCCCCACGGGGACGGACCCGGACCTCCCGGGCGGCGGCGGAACGGTAGAAGGCGCCCTCGCGCAGGAGTTCCTCGACGCCGTCAACAGCGGGGACGAGGACACGGCGATCGGGACGCTCTGCGCGGAAAGGGGTCATCCGGAGGACATCACCGACGCCATCACTCGCGATGCGAGCCTCGAGATCGACCCGACGACCGTCGAAACTGAGAGCGGCACCTCGTTCTTGGCCTCCCTCGTCGGCACCGTCGACGGCGTACCCATCGAAGACGCCTACCTCAGCGTGCTCCCCCGCATCGAGGACGAGACAGATTGGTGCGTCTACCGCTTCGACCTCGGCGAGGACCCGGAACCGTCGGGGCAGTGACCCACGGCCGGGAGTGTGGGTCGCTCCTCTGTCGAGCGGACTGGCGCAGGGCGTGATCGCCGCCCTCCACGACGCCATGGCTGGGGGTGTGACCAAGCCCGTTCCACGTCACGGGTCGACGACAGGTCGTTCGTCGGCGTCGTCGTGACAGTCCCGAACAGCCTCCCCGGCCATCGCCTCGCTGCGCCGCGGCCGCCCGGTTCCTCGGTCAGTCGCCGGATACGATCCCGAAGTTCAGCACCTCGGTTGGGTGCGAGGCTCCTGGACTGGCGACATCTGGCCCATCTGGATCTGGCCGTGCTGGGGAGCCGGGAAGGCGGGGTCGATGAGTCGACGATCGGAGCGACAGGGGGTGGAGGAGCTCCGGTCGAAGTTCGTCGCCAATAGGGAGAAGGTCCGATCGTGGACCGCCGACTGGGACTGCCCGGAGATCGAGTGGCCCCCCTTCCCCGAGGTCCCGCGCCCGTGGGTCGTGCTACCAGGCGGGGAAGAGGGGTGGTTGGCCCAGCATGCGCCCTTCATGGAGGAGTACCACTGGCTGCTGGAGGCTCGTCCTCGAGCGGATGGCATCTCCCAAGTGTGGGCTTCCTGGTGGTTCGGGGCCGGGCACGAGTTCGAGCGTCTGGAGATCGAGTTCCGCAGCTTCGCCGACCCGCAGTACCTGGCGGAGAAGCTGACCTTGGGAGCTGATGCAGCGGCCCTCGAAGGCTGGCAGCGCGAGGACGTGCAGGGCCTCTACGCCTGGCTGTTCGAGGGCCTCGACAGCCGCCCGATGGACGACATGGTGCAGGGGAACAACCGGACCGGGTTCATCCTGTTCCACATCCTGCGCTCACCCCTCAGCACGAACGAGATCGCCGCTCGCCTGCGCATCACCCTGACCACGACCACCATCGACGGCACACCGCTCGACGAGCAGGGCGGGGCCCTGCCCAGCTGATGTTGCCTGTCCGGCCACGGCGTGGCGGACCCAAGCCGAGGAAGCGGGCCAGCGGAGGAGCAGGCTGACCCGCTGGTACGTGACTTCCCACTGTTCGGTGGCTCACCGCTCGTCCGGGCAGCGAGCGAGAGCCTCGGCTACCGCCCCACCGACAGCCGTGGATGACCGTCTTCACCCTCGACGAGTAACGGCTACCTCGGCCGTCAACCCACGCACCGCCTCACCTGGCCGTAGGAAGATCACTGGGTTTGCAGGCGCACAGGTGGATGTCCTGGCCGCTTGGTCATCCCACCTGGTGGACGCTGGTCGGTACCTGCGGACAGGTTGTCCGATCGGTGAGCGCAGAGGGACTCGAACCCCCGACACCTGCCTTGTGAGGGCCACCCACCACCGCTGACCAGGCCAAACGCAAGGCAGGGAGTGCCGCTGGCACGCATAGGCACCGATTTTGCAGCCATGAAGGTTGGAAGGTTGTCTCGTGGACGTGTCCCAGCTGCCAAGGCCTGACGCTGGACCTGGCCCGCTACCGGGTCAAGTCTGGCAGGCACTCAGAAATCTTCCTCGAGGAGCAACACCGGGTCTGGCCCCGCTCGGGGCGCAAGGCACCGCCTGAGGTGCCCGACGCCCTCGCCCGCGACTTCGAGGAAGCCGCCGCCGTCGTCGGAATCAGTGCCCGCGCCTCGGCGGCGCTCGCACGGCGTTGCTTGCAGCAGACCCTCGTTGACCATCTGGGGGCTGCCGGTGGAGACCTGAACAAGCAGATCGACGCCATCAGCAGCCAGCTCCCGAGCCACGTCCAGGACGCCCTCCACGCGCTCCGCAACATCGGCAACTTCGCCGCCCATCCCATCAAGGTCAACACGGCGGGCGACGTTGTCGACGTCGAGTCCGGTGAAGCTGACTGGACGCTTGAGGTACTTGAGCAGCTGTTCGACCTTGTCTTCGTAGCTCCCGCCAAGGCAGCGGCTCGTACTGCAGCGCTCAACAAGAAGCTGGCTTCGGCTGGCAAGCCGACCATCTACGGCTGCAGGTCCGGTGGACAGATTCGCCGGGTGATTCAGAAGGCCCATGCGATCAGCGGTATGCCGATGATGACAAAGAGGAGGAGTGCGATCCTCAGAGACAACTCAACGGCAAACCTTCGCCACCTGTCATTAGGTATGCGGCGTCGTAGAATCCGCAGCGCACTGAGATAGCAGACTGCGGTTAGTAGGAACAGAGCTACCTGCGCCTTCACCTGCATCAGAATCTGCGCTTCACTCGGCGACCGATGCTAGCCCGAGGCATACGAATAGAGATCCTCTGCGAGCCCCCGGGTTTCAATGACCGTACGTACAAGTAGATCGCCCAACTCGTGTCCAGTGCCGTCCGCCGTCAGATTCCGGCGACGGTCGAGAACCCATCCACCCCAGCGGTACGAGACCACGAATCGGCACGGGACTCGCCGGCGAAGGACCCCGCGATATCGCCGGTTCTTTGCGGCCTTGGACGTGTCAGCTGGCCTGGTGATCTGTGCGGGTGGTCCCGGGAGCCCGGCGCCCTGCCTCGATGGCTGGCGGGATGAGGCCTGCGGCCAGCTGGGCGCGGATGTCGTCGCGCAAGGAGCGGGCGTCGGACAGCGACCCGGCAGGCACGTGCCAGCGACGGCCGCCG